>DASVOW010001057.1:0-2391 GCA_036383155.1 Ktedonobacterales bacterium | reverse complement strand
GGTGATGAGGTAGTGAAGGCGGGCCTTCTTCTCCTCCAACCCCTCGGCGGTCATCGGGATTTTCTCTTTTTCGCCCGCGCGTGCGCCATGCTGTCCGCTGACTGCATTTGTCGCCATATACAATACTCCTCGTTAGATACGTGCAGCCGGCAGGAAGTCCCGCCGGCCACCTGGCGCTGGCAATCCACTGCCAGCAAAAGATCCCCGCGCCTGGACCGTACTGTCGCTCCTTCGCGTCGATTCGGCGCGGAGTGCTGTACCGCATTGAGTGTGTATGGGTACAGGGTCGGGAGGGAATCCTGGCGATGGGAGCAAGACAATAAGAAAACAGCGGGCCAGGGTGGCCACGCTGTGTGCCTGCTCCTCGAATTGCTCCGAAAGTATACACAGGTATGCGAGCTAATGTCAAGTGAATATGTCAAGTATTAGGTGGGAGTTTTGTATCAGATGTTCTCTGCCTCTTGCATCAGTGCGGCTGGTCCAATGGTGCGGTGCTGTATGGGTGAGGAGAGTACAAGTGACGTGTTCGACGAGCCGTAGAGCGTGAGCTTGGCGATCAGCTCCTGCAGGTGCTCTACGGAGGCGACAACGGCGGTCAGTGTCATACAGTCAGCTCCAGTTATGCGGTGGCACTCGATGATCTCGGGGCATGCCTTGAGGATCGGGTAGAGGCGCTCGAATGGCTCTTTCGTCGACTGGAACCGTATGATTGCCGTGAGCCCCAGGCCAAGCCTCGCAGGATTTACCGCAGCGTGATAGCCCATGATGATCCCCGCGGCTTCCAGCCGGCGCATGCGGTCGGCTACCGCAGGTGGCGTCAGCCCAACACGCCTGCCAAGGTCCGCATATGAGGCCCGCGCATTCTCCTGCAGCGCACAGAGCAACTCCCATCCGGTCTCGTCGAGCAGCTTCTCGGAATCGTTAGCCATTGGCATGTACCTCTTTCTATCTGTGGCAAATCCGGCCAATTTGCTTTGGAAAATCTGTTCACTCAGGGCATGTTCTTTTCTATCATATTTGAGCATATTTATCCAGAATCCGGGAGAGAGAGAAACATGGCTACGGCGAACGGGCAGACCTTGCGGAAACACCTTACGTTAGCTGACGGATTTGTGCTTTATACCAGTGCCGTCCTGGGGCAGAGCCTGATCGTGCTGCCGTCTATCGCCGCGAGGCATGCCGGGCCGTGGTCGATCCTCGTCTGGGCCGCGCTGGCGGCGGTGTCGTATCCGCTGGCGCGGATCATGGCGGAATTAGGCGCGCGGTATCCGTCTGCCGGCGGCGCGATAGCATTTATTAGCAAAGGATTTGGGCAGCGTGCCGGCTGGCTCACTGGCACCCTGTATCTCGCGGCGATTGTGGCGGGTGGACCGCCAACGGCACTTATATTTAGTGAATACCTGGGTAGGCTCGTACCGCTGCCCGAGCACTGGCATGTTGTCGTCGCGGCGGTGGTGCTGGCTGCGCTCGTCCTTGGGAATTGCTTTGACGTATCGCGGGTGATGCGCCTGCAGCGATGGGGATTTCTTGGCTGCCTCGTCGCTATTACAACGGCGTTGCTGTTTGCGCTGCCGCATGTCACTGTGGCAAGACTCACCGATGTCAGCGGATACAGCCTCGCGGGTGTCGCCTCGACGGGCTTGATCTGTTTCTTCGCGTTCGTCGGCTGGGAGAATGCCGCCTTTTCGGGAGAGGAGTTCGCCGATCCGCGTACGCTGGTGAAGGCTCTGGGGCTGGCTGTCGCCGCAGTCGGTGTGCTGTTTGTGTTGCTGGGGATCACGGTGGTCGGAGGGCTGAGTCGCTCGGTGATTGCAACAAGCGATGCGTCGCTGGCTGACCTGGTGCGGCTCTCGCTGGGCGGGATGGCTACGGGAGTCGCGTCGGCTATCGCACTGGTGTTCCTCTTTCTGTTTATGTTTACCTGGACACGCAGTGCGACGCGCTTGATTTATGCGCTGGCACGGGAAGGACTGTTGCCGACGGCCCTGGCGCGAGTGGATGCGACAACAGGAGCGCCGCGCCGGGCTGCACTGGCGCTGGGAAGCGGCTGGGCGGTGGCGTTCGTAGTGCAGATCGTCTTCGGCGCATCTATCGAGGTGCTCATTCAGCTTTCCAGCGGCAATTTCTTGCTGACGTATGTGCTGATCGTCTTGACCGCGTGGCGGTTGCTCTATGGGCGTCGCTTTCTGCCCGCGCTGGTCGTCTCGTCGGTGGCAATCCTTGTGCTAGTGGTGGCAGGGTACCAGAGCATGTGGTATGCGGTGGCGACGGCGGTGGTCTTTGTGCTGGCGATGGCCGCGCGCCGGGGATATGCTGGGTGGCGCGTTCGTGTGAGCGCAGCACAGCGGTGATGCAGACCCGGGCTGGGTAGTTGTAGGTACGGTCGCAGCC
>DASVOW010001056.1:0-1891 GCA_036383155.1 Ktedonobacterales bacterium | reverse complement strand
GATCCCTCGACCAACCAGGCCGACGCGCAGATCAAAGTGGGCATTACACAGCAGGTGCTTGCGACCTTTAACCAACGAATGAAACCCTACACACCTCCGCTGACGCTCGAGCAGACGACCACCACCTCGCATCAGCTCCGCTCTGTTGATTACCTCATGCCAGGCATCCTGGCGATGGCGCTGATGCAGCTCGGCCTGTTCGGCACCGCCACTCCCCTGGTCTCGCTGCGTCAGGAGCAGGTACTGCGCCGCCTTGGTGCCACGCCGCTGCCACGCTGGCAGCTCCTCAGCAGCCAGGTCATGCTCCGGCTGACCATCGGGATCGCCCAATGTGCGCTCATCATCGGATTGAGTGTTGCGGCATTCCATGTCCAGATCCAGGGCAACTACGCCGCCCTTGCCGGCCTGATCATCCTCGGCGCCTTGATGTTTGTGGCGCTAGGCTACCTCATCGCCTCCGTCGCCAAGACCGTCGAGAGCGCCAGCGGCATCGCCTCGGCCGTGAATTTCCCTATGATGTTCCTCTCCGGCATCTTCTTTCCGCTCGCCGTCCTGCCCGCCTTCCTGACACCCATCGTCCGCGCGCTCCCGCTCACCTATCTGGCCGACGCCTTCCGTCAGGTCACGATTGGCAGCGTTCCCGAGTTCCCGATCACCGTCGACATCGCGGTCCTCGCCGGCTGGATCGTCGTCTGTGGCCTGCTCTCCGCCCGCCTCTTCAAGTGGGAGTAATCGCCAAGCTCATCCTTCCGCGGGGACAGGTGATCGCCCGTCCCCGCCCTCCGCATGGCAACCCCTTCGTCGCATCGGCATGTCGCCCCATATAACCGTAGCTGCCCGGCATCATCCCATTGCTGTAACGCACCGCTACCCCGGTTCAACTGCTGTTCCCTTCGTCCTCCCATGTGGCTCCTTCCCCAATAAGGGCACCGCCTACCTTCCTCAGATACGTGCTGCATCGGTGTACAACACTTGACCGCGAATTGACACCTCGAAGGTCTTGACAATCTCCAGCCCTCATGTTATACACTCGTATTAGTCATTCGACTAAGTCAACCGTCAAACTCCTGGGAGTCCCCATGACCGAGCTCAGCGAAAGACTCGCAACCGAAGAGCGTTTCCTAGACGCCGCAGAACGTCTCCTTATAACCGTCGGCTACGCCAATATCAGCACACGCCGGCTCGCGGAGGAAGCCGGCCTCAATCATGGGCTTGTCCATTACTACTTCGGCTCGATGGAGAACGTGTTCGTGCGTGTGCTCGACCGTTTCACCGACCGGCTCATCGCCCGGCAACGCGCCATGTATGCCGCTGATGTTCCATTTATCGAGAAGTGGCGCGCAGCCATGGGGTTCCTCGATGAAGATCTGGAGAGCGGCTACCAGAAAGTCTGGTACGAGCTCCAGGCCCTCGCCTGGAATCGCCCAGATCTGAAGGCCCGCCTCAGGCAAGTCCATGCGCAGTGGCGCCAGGTGTTGCGCGAAGCGTTCGCCAACGCGCTCGCCGAATACAACCTCGACCCCGATCACTTCCCACTTGATGCTGTTACCGCGCTGGTCATCACATTCAACGAAGGCATCATCCTCGAACGTTTGAGCGGCATCACCGAAGGGCAGTCAGAGTTGCTAGCCATGATCGAGCGTTGGCTCGTGAGCCTTGAGCGGGCCGCCGCAGAGAAAGAGCAGGAGCATCATGAGAGCACGCGATCCTGACCGGGAAGGCTACGTTAACGGCGACGGCGTCCACATCTTCTACGAGTGCTTCGGTGAAGAACACGCATCGGGGCCGACAGTGCTGCTCCTGCCTACCTGGTCGATCATTCACTCGCGATTCTGGAAGGCGCAGGTGCCCTATCTTGCCCGCCACTACCGCGTCATCACCTTTGATGGGC
>DASVOW010001055.1:0-2761 GCA_036383155.1 Ktedonobacterales bacterium | reverse complement strand
GAATTGAGGTGAATTGTGGGATAGTAGCAGGATAGCGGCATTGGTGTGAATCCTTTCGATGATGCGATGTCGAGCATACAGGGATGGAACACAGGCGGTAGGGCGTAAGCGCCACTCCGAACGCACGTGAGCCTGGCTGATTTGGTTGACCCTGCGCGGAGGTCCGACGGTGAGTAGACTTCACCACTGGTATTATAGAACATAGTTTCCAAAATTGCAAGTAAGTGAAGGGCGTTTTTGGCTTTTTTGCCTCTTACTCGGCGCTCGCTGTGGGCTTGAGGTTGATAGTGGAATATCGGTATGTCGCAGTGGCGCGCGCACGCTTTTTGCGGGGCAGCGATACGGAGGCAATGCTGAGAGAGAGAAAGGATGGGCTTCTATGGTTATCGCTGATAATAAGGACCTTGTGCGCACCTTCTTCGAGGAGGTGTTCAACAAGAGGAATGTGGCGGCCATTGATGATTTCGTGGCCGCCGAGCAGGTTGATCACACACTTCCCCCGAATCTACCAGCCAATACAACTGGAACCAAACAAGCCATTGACATGTTCTTGAGGGCTTTCCCTGATCTGCATGTCACGATTGACGACGCGATCGCGGATGGGGACAGAGTGGCCGTCAGATTTACGAGCCGTGGCACGCAGCGAGGTGCGTCTGGGGGCCTTCCCCCCACAGGCCGGAAGGTAACGGTGGCGTCATATCTCATTGCGCGCATCGCCGATGGGAAGATTGTGGAGCAGTGGGGTCTCGACGACCGACTGGGGATGCTCCAGCAACTTGGGATTGTCCCGGCGCTGTTTGGCGTGGTATTTCTGGCGGGACTTGGAGTAGGCGCGGGATTGATGGCGGTCCTGAGGAGGGTGCGCACGTAGATTGAGAGCGCGTTGAGCGCGCAGTAGGTGCTTTGCGAGGGTATGGCTGACGCGATGTCCAATCTATGCTTTGTCGCTTTCGTCTGCCTCGTGCTCCACCAGTTGATTCCGTCAATACTGAACCCGAGGAGGGAAATGACAGCCGTTGCTGCAATTGGTACATATGTGCTATTCATTGGGTGAGGCGGCTGTCGTGGCTTACGATTCTTGTGGCAAGCATACGTATCGTTTGCCACAGGGCGCAGGCCCGATGGTGGGTCTGGTGTGGCGCGTGTATGTGCGTGTATGTGAGAGCAAAGGAGACGAGGCGATGAATCGCTATATGCAGGAGAAGTGGTCGTGGATCGAGGGGTCGAACGGCATGCGCACGCAATTGCTGGATAGCTTGAGCGATGCTGAACTGGCATTTACGCCGGGCGGCGAGAATATGACGCTGGGTGCGCTGTTCCGCGAGATGGGCGAGATCGAGCACTCGTATATTCAGTCGCTGAAGACGTTCAAGCAGGATTGGTCGTATCGGAATACGGAGCCGGGGCTGGATGGCAGTGTCGAGCGACTCAAGGTGTGGTTTCAGTCGCTGGACGATGCCCTGAAGGCGACGGTCGAGGCGCTCTCCGATGAGGATCTGAAGAAAGCGGTTGATCGTGGCGGCTATGCGATGCCTGTTGACTGGCAACTCGACGTGTATCTGCAGGCGCTGTTGATCTTCTTTGGGAAGGCGGTGGTGTACTTCAAGGCGATGGGGAAGCCGCTGTCCCAGCAATTCAAGGACTATGTCGGGTAGTGGTTTCGCATTAGATGTGTGGCCGCACGATACATGACAGTGGATGTCATGTTCTCCCGTGTATGCTGAGAGGGTGCGCTGTTCAAGTGGGGCGCGCAGTCTGAACGTATGCGGGAGGCGGCTATTATGCAGTATGGATTTGTGATTCCGGTCGGGGATGTGGGCGAGCAGGTGGCGATGGCTCGCGAGCTGGAGGCGGCGGGCTGGGATGGGGTCTTTGTGGCGGATGGTGTGTATGGGATGTCACCGTGGGTGGCGCTGGGGGCGATGGCGGCGTCTACTACGCGGATGCGGTTGGGGACGCTGCTGACGCCGGTTTCGCGGCGGCGGCCGTGGACACTGGCGAGCGAGGTGGCGACGCTGGATCGGCTGTCGGGTGGGCGCGCGGTGCTGCCGGTGGGGTTGGGCGCGATCGATACGGGATTCGCCGCGGTGGGTGAGGCGACGGATCGGGCGACGCGGGCGCAGCTGCTCGACGAGGGGCTGGAGGTGGTGACGCGCTTCTGGCGGGGTGAGCCGTTCCGCTTCGACGGGACGCATTATCACGTGGATTGGAGCGATATGCGCTGGGAGTATAGGCCGGTGCAATCGCCGCGTGTGCCGATCTGGACGGTGGCGGCGTGGCCGAGTGAGCGCTCGATGGCGCGGGCGCTGCGCTGGGATGGTGTGTTGCCGAACAAGAAGACGGCGGAGGGGACGTTCGAGACGCTGACGCCGGAGGATGTGCGGGCGGTTCGCGCGTATGTTGGGGAGCACCGCGAGCAGACGACGCCATTTGACATCGTGGTGGAGGGGGTCTCGCCGACTGGCGATCTGGAGCGGGCAGCGGACGTGGTGCGGCCCTTCGCCGAGGCGGGGGCGACGTGGTGGATCGAGTCGATGTGGGAGGCGCAGGGTGGCATGGAGGCGGTGCGCAGGCGTATTCTGCAGGGGCCACCGCGCGTGGAATAACGATCGCTGTGAGAGTTGCAGAGGCGATACTGTCTTTTCTGGGGGCGTTGTCACGGCTTTAGGCTATGATGCACAGTAACATATAAGTGCGGGTATGGACCTCTCCCCCTGCCCCCTCCCTGACGCGGGGAGGGGGTATGAATTGACTGGAGTGG
>DASVOW010001054.1:0-1528 GCA_036383155.1 Ktedonobacterales bacterium | reverse complement strand
CTCGCCAGTGATGAGACGGCGCAAGTCATCCACCGTCTCGGCGACGTCGACGGGATCAAGGATGTCCGGGATGGAGAGACCGAGCAGCTCCTCGCGGGAGAAGCGTGTGAGCTGGCAGAGTGCTGGGTTGACGTAGAGGAGCCGCCCGGCAGGGTCTATATGGCAGATGCCAGAGGCAGTAAGCTCCACGGTTGTACGGAATGCGTCCTCCGGAGATTCCGCAGCGGTGTGCGCCACTTGCCCTGCGATGTCACTGCCCAAGTATCCTGCCGGGTAGTGGGACTCCTCGCTGTTCAAGGCATTTTCCATGCGTAACCCCTTGTCTGCGGCCGACTGGAGCATCTGACGCAGTGTGCGGTGGTGCAATTGGGGGAGTATACCACAGGGCATGCGTCCCGGCAGCAAGCGGCGCGAGCGTCGATCATTCGGCTGAGCATGGATTTTCTGGGCACTTGCCAGGGTTCGCAGGTGAATTTGAAAATTTGCTCTATTTAGGGGTTGACAGTGAGCCGTGAGTTGTGTATTATACCAGTAGGTTATTTAACCACGAGGTTTAACACGGTATGACGGACGACCGGCTCAGCAGGATCTTCGCGGCACTCGCCGATCCCACGCGGCGCGCTATCCTGGCGCGTCTGGCGCTGGGCGAGGCGACCGTGATGGAGCTGGCCGAGCCGTTCGCGATGACGCTGCCAGCGGTGTCGAAGCATCTCAAGGTGCTGGAGCGCGCGGGGCTGATCGAGCGCAGCCGTGAAGCGCAGTGGCGGCCCGCCCGGCTGGCGGCGGGTCCACTGAAGGAGGCGGCTGACTGGCTCGAATACTACCGTCAATATTGGGAGCAAGGCTTCGACCGATTGGACGAATACTTGCGCGAGCTGCAACGGCACGGCGTTCAAGACAAGGAGCAGGAGCATGACGGAGAACAGTAGCGCGTCAACACAGCCAACACAGCCAACGCAGCAGGAGCTTGTCATCACGCGGATCTTCGATGCGCCGCGCGAGCTCGTGTTCAAGGCGTGGACCGATCCGCGCCACGTGGCACAGTGGTGGGGTCCGCATGGGTTTACGAACCCAGTGTGTGAGATCGACGCGCGGCCGGGCGGCGCCATCCTGATTCATATGCAGGGGTCTGATGGGGTCGTGATTCCGACGAAGGGCGTCTTTCAAGAAGTGACCGAGCCTGAGCGGCTCGTCTTGACGCTCACCAACTTTGAAGATGCGGAGGGCCGTCCCCAGCTCGAAATCCATAATACCGTGACGTTCGCGGAGCACGAGGGCAAGACGAAGCTCACGCTGCGCGCCGTCGTCGTCAAGGGGACGCCGGAAGTGGCCGCATCGCTTGCGAGTATGGAGGAGGGGTGGAACGAAAGCCTGGACCGTCTCGCCAGGAGCCTGATCGGGAATGTGTAGGTAGCGCCGGTGGCGACGCCGGTCCCGGCTGCAGGCGGTGGCCGGGAGAGGGATGTGCGCAGGAGCGAACAAGACTCACTTCAAGCTGAAGTGTCGAATCACGTAGAACAGAACGGAG
>DASVOW010001053.1:0-8272 GCA_036383155.1 Ktedonobacterales bacterium | reverse complement strand
GAGGAGGTGGAGGAGGGCGTCACCCCAGCTCAGGAAGCCAGCGGTGGCGAAGGCGTGGACGATGGTGGGCAGGAGGATCGACTGGCGCTTGCGGGGGAGGAGGTAGAGGCCACCGAAGAAGCCGCCCGCGACGGTGACGCCGGCAATGGCACGCCAACTCCAATTGCCCAGACGGTGGTATACGCCGACGATTGCGGTGATCAGCGCCCAGCCCCAGAAGGGCGCGCCGCGCCGCAGGCCGGGGATGTGGCGCAGACCACTGATGGCGAGCGTCTGGACGGTGCCGCGCCAGAAGAGCTCCTCGGCGGGGGCGTTGACGGCGAAGTAGAAGACGGATTGGGTGGCCTGATCGGCGGCGGTGGGAAGGCGGTAGTGGGGCGCCACCCAGGCGCGGAAGGCGGCGGCGATGGCGGCCATGGGGATGCCGAGGACGGCGCCGAGGGCGAGGTCGCGGCGCCAGCCGTGGCGTGTCACGCCGATGGCCTGGGCGCCCTGGCCGGAGAGGCGGGCATAGAGGGCGGCAGCCAGCGCAAAGGGCACACAGCGCATGACGGTGTCTTTCCACATCCAGCCCCAGGTGTCGCGTACGGTGCTGCGGGGGACGATGCGGGTGGGACGGGTAGGTGTGGGGGTCTCAGACGTGTCTGGCGGGGGAGGGGGAACGATTGCCAGCGAGAGGATGTCCTCTGGATCGTCGGGCGTTGCGCTCATCTCGCCTCCCTATGTATACTCATGGCTTGTGGTTCGCGCGTTTGTAGCTAACGAACGGCACCGGCGGCTACTGGCTGGCATCGTATTGTAGTACGTGCGAGGCTGTCCCGCAACTTGGTCCCGTTGACTAGGCAGGTTAGACTAGGCCTGATATAGTGTATCCACCACGCCTGGCGCGCGGAGATAGCTGCCTGCGCGCCGATCCGCTGGCGCGTCGCACTATGCGGTCTGCGCTCGACGGTCACAGCGTCACTCACGGCGGCTTTCGTGGCACGTGGCGCCCTGCTCGTGCATGGCGGACGCTTATACTCCCTGGAGGCATGCGCCGATGCAATGTCCACGCTGTTCATATATGAATGAGGCAGGAGCGCAGATTTGCGCTCAGTGCGGTACGTGGCTCTGGGTTGGCGCCGATAGCGCCGGACCGGCACCAATGCAGGGATACATCCAGCCAGACAGCGCGGCGTCCGCGATTCAGACCATCGAGGGAACATGGCGCGAGGATGGGCAGATGCCCACGGCTGCTGAGGCAGATGGCAGAGCGGCCTGGCTGGCGCAGGCGATGCAGGAAACTGGCCAGACGAATCCTTCTGGTAGGCCGGCTCCAAACGCACCACCGAACGTGCCTCCAGGTGCCTATTCCGGCATGCCGGGTGGGATGCACAACCGTCCACCAGGCCAGGATGACAGGCCGTCACAGCAGACGCCCCCTATGCCGCGCGGCTTCGCAGGACCGCCCGCGCTACGGCCAGCCGGGAGTGAGGGAAAGGGGCCGGACAATCCTTCGTCGTACCCACGCCTGAGCTCAGGAAACCTGGGGCAAATGTCGCTCAATCCCCAGCGCAACGCGGTGGAGAATCGCTGGTCGAATCCGTCGCAGGCGCCGAACACATACGGTGTGCCAAGCCAGCCGGGCAGCATGCCCGATCGCTTCGGTCAGCCGTATCCTCCGACGCCGTCCGGGCCGTCCGCCACGGGCAGCCCTTCGTGGGGAGCGTCCAATCAGCCGGCATATCCATCGAATCCCAACGCGGCATACTTCGGCTCCGCGCAGGGTGGTCCCAGCATGCCCAATATGGGGGTGGCGCCGTTCCAGGGGCGTGAGCTGCAGCCAGTGGCCGATCAGTCTGCGATGCTCATGCAGGCACTGGGACCGGGCACGCTGCTCAAGAGTGGGCGCTACCGGCTGGTGCAGCGCTTCCATCCGCTGGAGCTGGCATATGCGCAGCATGACGAGCCGCCGCTGATGATCGCCAGCGATACGGAGCTTGGCGGCGGACGTGTGCTGGTGCAGGAGCTGCTGCTCAACAGCGTGCGGCCGGAAGATACCGATAACACACGCCGGCTGATCGCACAGCGCATGCAGGAGCTGGCGCTGACGGGCAGTGTGCCGCGGCTGCTCGATCACTTTGGCGAGCGGCGCAGGCATTTTCTCGTCTTTGAGATGCCGGACGGCGACACACTGGCGGAGCGGCTGCAGCGCGCACACGGCCCATTGGAGGAGACGGTTGCGCTCAATTTCGCGATCAAGACATTGGATGCGCTCGCGAGTTTCGAGCGGCAGCGCCCGGGCTTCATCCATGGCAATATCTGCCCAGCGAACATTGTGGTGCGACCAGGGGGACAAGTGATCCTTGTCGGCTGCTCACCGACACTGCTGCTGCACCCGGACGGGCGTGTGGAACATGGGGCGGCGGGCGGCATCCTGGGGTACGCGGCTCCGGAACAGATACGCGGGCAAGCGAGCATGCGGTCAGATATGTTCTCGGTGTGCGCGACGCTACATCACGCGGTGACAGGTGTAGCACCGGCCTCGCGCACGAATGCGATCCTGGCGCCGGCACGCCACGTCAATCCGAATATCTCGCTGGAGTTGGAGGAGGCGCTGAGCCGAGGGTTGCGGCCCTCGCCGACGCAACGTTACCTCAGCATATCGGAGTTGCGGCAGGCGCTGCAGGCGCTCGCCTCGGGGCGCGTGACGCACGTGCCGGAGGATATGCGCGCCGACTCGGCTACCCCCATGCTGGCACCGGTGCGCGACGCGCGTGGCCGTCTGGTGCTGCCGAGGCAACGCACCAGCCAGAATCCACTGATGCTGGCGGCGATCATCGTTCTGCTGATCGCGCTGGTCGGCGGCGGGACGTTGCTCACGTTGTCGCTGCGCTCCGGCGCGCAGGCGAACGTCGCACCGACGGCGACGCCGAATGATCTGGTGAACCTTTTCCAGACGCAAGGTATCGCACTGAGTGGAGGAGAGTTCATCTTCGACAGCAAGCGCCAGGACAATAATCTGAAGCAGCAGGGCGCACGCGCGATTGCCGCCGGTGATCTGGCAACGGCCGAAAATGACTTTCAAAGCGCGCTCACGAATGATCCCTCTGATGCGGAGGCGGCCATCTACATTCAGGATTTGCAGATACTAAGGAAGAAGCAGGCGTATGTGACGGTGGTAGCGGCGGTAGCTTTCGGCCAGGACGACGTGGCGGCGCGCGCGGAATTGCAGGGCGTCTATCTGGCACAGGAGCGCATCAACCGCTACCGCATCTTGCCGGGGAACCTGCTCCTGCGCGTACAAGTGTTGAATTCCGGCGCATCGGTGGACGGGGCAACAACAGCGGCGAATGTGTTGCTGACGCAGATCCAGCGCGGCAACGCGCAACACCTGATTGGCATCATCGGTTGGCCGGCCTCCGAGCAAACCGCACTCGCGATCTCCACGCTGAAACCCTCGGGGCTGGCGCTCGTGTCGCCCACAGCCACCGCCGATAATCTGGGCAGCGCGGCGGCGAACTTCTTTGCCCTCATGCCGTCTGATTCGATCCAGGATGCGGAACTGGCCGATGCGGCAGCCACCCAGATGAACGCGCAACAAGTGATGGTGCTGTCGGATCCGCAGGACCCGGCCAGCACAGCAAGCGCCAAAGCCTTTGCCAAGCGCATCACAGATCAGTATGCGGCAACTGTACGGCTCGATCGCGTGAAATTCACCACCAATAAGACGACAGACTTTGACACCATTGCCCAACATGCACTCTTCCAGGGCGACCAGGTGATCTTCCTCGCCGGAAATGACCAGGATGCGGCGTATCTGTCGCAGGCAGTAACGAAGCTCAACCTGGCGACAGGCTCAGGAATGCATGTGCTGGCGGATCACCGCGTGTTGACCGCGGCATTGCTTGGTGTGGGCAGCAGCCGAACCGCAGGCCTTGTGCGCAAGCAGCCCAACGCGTTGGGCGCTCTGCTCGTCGCGACCCTTGCCGATGCGAACGCATGGCAGCGTATCCAGGGAGAGGCGAAGAGCGAGCTGGGGACTTTCAGCGTGGACTATCAGGTGGCGTTTGGCGCGCTCGCGGAGCCGAATGGCCTGCAAGATCCCGACGCGACGACGGTCCTCTCCTACGACGCGACGCGACTGCTGGCGGCCGCCGATGTGCGTATTGGGCAGGCAAAGGGCAACGTGACATCGCCCGATCCCACGCAGATCCGCATCCAGATTCTGCAGTATGGCCAGTCAAATCCATTCTTCGGGGTCGGTGGCGCCGTAGTCTTCAACACGGCGGGTAGAGTCGATGGGAAGGCGCTGGCACTCGATGCACTACGCCCGCTCAGCGGCACTGTCACGCCGGATAAAGCGGTCGTGCATCTGGTGCTGGATCGCATCATCGGCGGCCAGGAGATGTTCTGCGCGATGACCGATTGCTCGCGAGTCGCGTGACCGCACGCTCCAGCACGTGCTCAGCATAGGTCGCGCTAACGGTCTATGCTTGCGGCTTGGTGCCAACGTGGACGGCGACAACGCCGCCGACGCGGTAGTAATATTTCACGTCGCGCCAGCCGGCTTGCTCCATGATCTGCTTGAGGTGAGGCGCGTTGGGGAAGGTGCTGACGGAGCTCGGCAGGTAGCTATAGGCGTCGAACGCTTTGCCGATGAGCTTGCCGAGCAACGGCACGATGCGGTCGAAGTAGAGATGGTAGGCAGCGGCAAAGAGCGGATTGTAGGGGTGGCTCATTTCCAGGCAGACGACGCGGCCACCCGGCTTGACTACGCGCAGCATCTCACGGAAGCCGCGCTCGATATCGGCCAGGTTGCGCACGACGAAAGCGGAGCAGCAGGCGTCGAAGGTGCTATCGGGGAAGGCGAGCTCTTCGCCATCGCCCTGGCGTAGCTCGATGCGGTCGGCGAGACCCAGGCGGTGGAGCTTCTCACGCCCGATGTCGAGCATCTCGGTGGTGAAGTCTACGCCGATGAGATGGGTATCGGGGTCGCTGACCTGAGCCACGGCGATGGCGAGATCGCCGGTGCCGGTGCCGATGTCGAGGGCAGTCTGCCCGGCGCGCAGGGCGATCTGGCGCGCGGCGAAGAGACGCCAGCGCCGGTCGAGGCCGGCGGTCATAACGAAGTTCATCAAGTCGTAGACACGGGCGATGCGCCCGAACATGCGCCGCACGTAGGTGGGCTTGCCGCCGGCTGCTTCGAATTGGTCGCGGAGCCTCGGCGCAGGCGCTGGTGTGCTCGTGGACATGGATGTGACACCTTCTGGATGGCCCTCAGCTGCTATCGCCTCATCTCGCGAGCGATGAGGCGATAGCAGCGCTGGAGGGAGGCGATGTGTTAGTTAGTGGCTGCGGGCAATGACGAAATCGACCAACTCTTCGAGCACGGCGCGCTCCGGGGTCGAGGCGAACTCGGAGAGCACGGCGCGAGCGCGGGCGGCATAGTGGCGCGCGAGGTCGAAGGATTCGTGTATCGCGGGGCTGTTGCGCACCCAATGCACGATGTCGTCAACTGCGGCGGCGTCGGGCTGCGACGACTGGTAGAAGACAGCGCTGACGCGGTCGAGGCGTCCGTTCTGCTCGTGCTGGAGCGCGTAGATCAGGGGCAGCGTGACGAGGCCCTGGCGCAGGTCGTTGCCGGCTGGCTTGCCGATGACAGCCTCGGAGCCGCTGTAGTCGAGCACGTCGTCGATGATCTGGAAGGCGATGCCCAGGTTCAGGCCAAACTGCTCCAGCAGGGCAATTTGCGCATCGGTGCCGCCGCCAACGATGGCCCCACCCTTGCAGCAGGACGACATCAGGCAGGCGGTCTTGCGATTAATGCGCTCCAGGTAGGACTCCACTGAGAGATCGAGCTTACGGACCGAGAGCAATTCGATGATCGATCCCTCGCAGACGCGGGCGACTGTGTCGGAGAAGAGGTGGTCGATGCGGAAGTCTTCCACATCCGCTATGAGTCCGGCGGTCTTGGCGAAGAGGTAGTCGCCGAGCAGGATGGCGATATGGTTGCCGTAGCGGGAGTTTACCGTCTGGATGCCGCGGCGGGTGGCGGCGTTGTCGATGATGTCGTCGTGGACCAGCGACGCGAGATGCACCATCTCAAACGCGACGCTCAATGGCAAAAGTTTCTCGAAATGATAGTCGAGGAGTTTTCCAGAGAGGAGCGTCAATGCAATGCGCAGCCGCTTGCCAGGCGAGCTGAGCGCGTGGGCCGATGCGGCATTGAGCAGGTCGAGCCCAGAGGTGGCGTGCTCCTGAAAGGTGAGGTCGACAACCTGCAGATCAGCCTCAATACTGGAAAAGAGCCGGCTCAACGTGGCCGTGTCACTCATGCTGCCTCCCGTCGAGAGGGAAAGGTGTGGGGATACGCTCCCGCATGCCATCTCGAACGCCACACTTTATTATAACAGCCTGTGCAAAGAAACCTCAGCCAGCAAGCCGTGAAGCTGCTCACACTTGCATCACATTTGCAGCATATTTGCGCGCAAGCAGGCGCGAGGTGGCCGGCATTCGCCTACTCGTAGCAAGGAACGCGCCACGTCTGTACTGAACTGGCAGAAAGGCGAGGATAACGCGAAATAGTTAGATGGCGTCAGATGGCGTCGCTGGTGTCGATCATCGTCAGGTCTTCCTGGAGGAAGAGATGCTCGAAGGGCATGTCCTCGACGACATCGAGCGCCTCGCGATACTCTGCCCAGGTGAGACGGCGGCTCAGCTCGGGATCGTTGTGCGCTTTGTATGCCGGGAAATATTGATCCATGACGCTGAGGCCGATATCTGTGCCGATCTCATTGAGGATCCATTCCAGCACCTCGCGCGTGCCGGCGTGGCGGTTGGGCATGACGAGGTGGCGTATGATCAGCCCGCGCACGGCGATGCCGTGCTCATCGAGCACGAGGCCGCCGACCTGACGATACATCTCCTTGAGAGACGCGCGATTGAATTCGACGTAGTGATGCATCTTCGAGGTGCGCAGAGCTTCAGCGTTGCTGGCGTATTTGGCGTCGGGCAGGTAGATGTCTACGACGCCGTCGAGCAGCTTGAGGGTATGCACATGCTCGTAGCCGGCGCAATTGTAGACCAGCGGGATGCGCAGTCCCTTGTCGGCGGCGATGACCAGCGCCTTGAGGATTTGCGGCACATAGTGGGTGGGGGTGACGAGATCGATATTGTGGGCGCCCTTGCGCTGGAGCGAGAGCATCATGTCGGCGAGGCGCTCGGGTCCGACACGGATGCCGTGGCCGAGCTGGCTGAGCCAGAAGTTCTGGCAGTAGGTGCAGCGGGCCTGGCAGCCGCCAAAGAAGATCGTGCCGGCGCCACGGGTGCCGGTGATCGGGGGTTCCTCGCGCCAGTGGAGGTTCCACGAGCCGACGATGATCTCGGTGCCGGAGTGGCCGGCGCCGGTGAGACCGCGCGTGCGGTCGCGCGGGCAGTTTTGTGGGCAGACGGTGCAACCACGCAGCAGCTCCCAGGCTTCTTCGGCGCGGCGGGCAAGCTCGCCGGTCGCATGCAGCGCGAGGTAGCTGGGGTAGAGTTTCGCCGGTGCAGCGCCGGAGGCTGCTGCGGCAGAGGATATGTTGATTGTGGGTGCGTTGTTCACTGCGCCTGCCATCTGAGTCTCCCTTTCGCAGGGTATGGTTTGTATGCCTGGATAGTGTAGCACGTGGTGCGGGTAGGGAGGGGAGGTGGGGACGCAATAGCGGTGTGGCGAGGAGGCGGGCGGTCAAAAACCGCGCCTAAGAGCTTATAGGGCAATCGCGGCTTGCTCGTCCACACGGCCCATACCGCCGCCAATCGGCCATGCGCCTAGGCCCAGTACCGGGATGTTCGGTCCATCCTTACCCATTTGCCGATATTCCATAGTTTGTCTCTTCGGCTCCTCTAGCCCAATTATCGGTGACATGGCGGGTGCGTTCGCACACATGTTTTTGACAATTAAAACACCTATGCTAAAATTTGACGGACACTCGCTTGTGAACTCAGGAGGTTTGTATCATGCTCCTACTATTTTTGTTGGGGATTATCCCTTTAGATTAGGTTAGATCAGGCACGAACATACATCATGGTGTATAGCACCTGCGATTAGGGGATAATCACCACACGTTTATGTTGAGGAGTTTCGAGAGATGGCTTCTGAGTCTGTCCGTTTTCGTGTGGGCGATTTCTCGTGTGTGGCGCTGCCGGATCTCATCAATACGATTACGGAAGACGACATCACGAGCATGTTTACCAACGATGCCGAAAGAATGCTCGCCGCGTTTCGCGCCCTACCGGTATCGTACACCTT
>DASVOW010001052.1:0-3790 GCA_036383155.1 Ktedonobacterales bacterium | reverse complement strand
CTGAAGCTCGATAGCTCGCGTATGATCGTCGTCGCGCGGAAGTGAGCCGGAGATATTACCGGAATTGTTGCCGGAATTGTTGCCGGTGGTTTTGCCGGGGTGGGAGTGGGCGGTAGAACCGCGGCCGGTGGCCAGTGCCTGGCAGGCAATTGGCAGGCAATTGGGCGGCCTGCGGGCCGCCACGAAGTCCGCCTCCGCGGACTAGCGTCAGGCGGCATTGGCGGCCAAAGCTGATCATTCACAAGCTCTGGGGCGAAGGACTGGATTTTGATGTTGACTTTGCCGGTGCGATGAAGGGAAGCTACGCCTGATTGCCGGGGTCTGCCTTGTGCTATGATACCTCTACATTCGCATCCTCGCACATCCTCGCGCATCCTCGCGTGGCACGGCGCTGTGCCTGTGCATGGGCGGCAGATTAGACAGCGGATTCTTCGCGGATTCTTCGACGACGTTGACGGAGATATAAGGAGAGGGCAAGCATGAGCGAGACTATCAGCGCGGGTGTTTCGGCGGCAGGGGGCGCCGATAACTGGGAGAGCCTGAGCGAGCCGATTGCGTGGCGTCCAACGGAGGAGTATCTGCAACGCAGTCGCCTGCGCCGCTTCATGGAGCGCCACGGTATCGCGGATTATCCCACTTTGTTGGAGCGGGCGGGGGCCGATCCGGCGTGGTTCTGGGATGCGGTCTCAGACGATCTGGGGCTGGTCTGGCAGCGGCCTTACACACAGGTGATGGATACGTCGCGGGGCATCCCCTGGACGCGCTGGTATGTGGGGGGGCAGTTCAACTATGTGGGGACGGCGCTGGACAAGCATGTGAGCGGAGACGGCGCGACGCGCATGGCGGTGATCTGGGAGGGTGAGGATGGCGAGGTGCGCCGCTTCACCTATGGCGAGCTGGCCGCGCTGACGAATCGAGCGGCCAACGCCTTGCGCGCGCTTGGCGTGGGCAAGGGGGACCGCGTCGCCATTTACATGCCGATGATCCCGGAGACGGTGGCTGCGACGCTCGCCTGTGGCAAGATCGGCGCGATCTATACGCCAGTCTTCTCGGGCTACGGCGCGGAGGCGGTTGCTACACGATTGCAGGACAGCGAGGCGAAGGTGGTGATCACCGCCGATGGCTACTATCGCCGGGGTAAGGTGGTGCCGATGAAAGCGACGGCGGACGCGGCGGTCGCGATGTCGCCATCGGTGGAGCATGTGCTGGTGGTGCGGCGCATCGGCGAGCGGGGCGAGGCGGTTCCGTGGACGGATGGGCGCGATGTGTGGTGGCATGAGGCGGTGGAGGCACAATCGCCGGAGTGTGAGACGCTCGTTACAGATGCGGAAGATCCGTACATGCTGATCTATACGTCGGGGACGACGGGCAAGCCCAAGGGGGCCGTGCATGTGCACTGCGGATTCCCGGTGAAGGGCGCGCAGGATATGGCGCACTGCTTTGACGTGCAGGCCGACGATACGCTTTTCTGGCTGACGGATATCGGGTGGATGATGGGGCCGTGGGCGATCAGTGGCACGCTGCTGCTCGGTGCGACGCTAGCGATCTACGAGGGGACGCCGGACTATCCCGCGCCGGATCGCCTGTGGGATTTCGCCGAGCGCCATGGGGTGACGGTGATGGGCATTGCGCCGACGGTGATTCGCTCGCTGATGACGCATGGTGATGAGCTGGTGCGCCGCCACGATCTGAGCAAGCTGCGCATCCTGGGGGCGAGCGGCGAGCCGTGGAATTCGGCGCCGTGGCACTGGGCATTCGAGGTCGTCGGCGGGGGGCGGTGCCCGATCATCAACTACTCAGGCGGCACGGAGGTGTCCGGGGGTATCGTCGGGTGCACGACGATTACGCCGATCAAGCCGTGCTCGTTTTCGGGGCCTGTGCCGGGGATGGATGCCGATGTGGTGGATGAGCAGGGGCAGCCGGTGCGGGCGCAGGTCGGCGAACTGGTGATCCGCCAGCCGTGGCCGGGTATGACGCGGGGATTCTGGCGCGATCCTGAGCGCTATGAGTCGGCGTATTGGAGTCGCTTCCCCGGTCTGTGGGTGCATGGCGACTTCGCGGTGATCGACGACGATGGCTTCTGGTATATCCTGGGGCGCTCGGACGATACGATTAAGGTTGCGGGCAAGCGGCTTGGGCCGGCGGAGGTGGAGTCGGCAGCGGTGGCGCATGTGCTGATCACGGAGGCGGCGGCTATCGGGGTGCCGCATCCGGTGAAGGGCGAGACGGTGGTGGTCTTTGCGGTGGCGCGTCCCGGTGTGGAACCGTCGGATGCGCTGCGCGAGGAGATCAAGGCGGAGGTGGTGAAGGTGCTCGGCCCGGCGCTGAAGCCGGAGTCGGTGCTGTTCGTGCAGCAGTTGCCGAAGACGCGTAACGGGAAGGTGCTACGGCGGCTGATACGCGCGCGCTATCTGGGCAAGACGGATCTGGGCGATCTGTCGTCGCTGGAGAGCCCGGATGCGCTGGAGGAGATTGGGCGGGCACAATAGAAATAGCATAGGCGCGGTCTGGGTATCCAAGGCGAGCATCACGACGTGTTACATAGCGTAGGTGAATGGCTGTGTTTGGAGGGAGACGGATGTCGTTGCCACCGAGGGATATGCAGGCTGCGTCTGAGAAGACGGCGACGAGTTTTCGCATCACCAATCGGGATGCATTATTGGTGATGCTGTTGACCCTTGCTTTATCTGGCACCTATCTGCTGATAGATATCGCACTCGACCCCGCTCTGCTGCCACATGCGGCACGGGCGGGGCGTTTTCTGGTGATGCTCATTCTCGTAGGCGTTGGCTACTTTATGAGCTTAGGCGTCCTCATAGAGGCGCACGCAAAGAGATCGCGTGTGGAGCGGACGCTCAACTTACTCTCAATCCTGCTTCTTGGGCCGATGCTACCCATCTGGTCCATCGTGTGGCTCGATCCTTATCTGCGCTTATCTCCCTATTCCCGGCTTTGTTTTCCTGGATGGGACGCCATAGAGCGTCGGCGCGACGCTACCAACCTGAGCGGTTTCAGCGATTGCTCGTAGCTGCGGCAATGTTTGTGATCGCAGGTGACGCCCTGATGATCGATATAACGCAACCGCGCTACGCGATCGTGCCGCCGCTTGGGCTGCTCGCCATTGCCGTGCTCTGCTCGGCATTCGGCGCCTTGATCTGCCGCTCGTTGCTCCTGCATCCGATGTGGGAAGGTAACACAGAACCGAATGGAGCAATGCCACCATGCCTGCAGCGTCATATGGCGCACCTGTAGCTGGCGGACAGAAACGCCCACGCGCTGCGGCGCATCTTGTACTACTACTGCCGCTACTCTTCGTAGTCGAGCATCTCCTTGTCTATGGCGACGCATCCGTGCGCAAGGATTGGGAACGATTGGTATTCACAGTGGTGATGCCGTCTGTTGTTGGTGCTCTGGCGACTGTGGTCAATACCGACATGCCTCAGCGACAGGCTGGTCGTGCCGTCAAGAAAGGCTCATAAGTCCGCGCCGTCCCTCTACTTACACCAGTCTTTTGCGGAGAGGGAGCGGGCGTGGCCATGCCTCTCTACCGCCTGCGAGCAGGCCTTGCTTGCCGCCCTGCTCGCAGCCGCCCTGCTCGCAGCCGCACGCTCCAGCCCGCTCGCTCAGGGCTAGGTTACCTGCAAGCGGTGTGACTGTTCAGGCGGACCCAGAATCGAGCCGGCGGGCAGCGTGGAGACGTGGATCGACAGGGAGTGCGCAGAGCCGTTCACTCTCGCGTGCTGGTGTCATGCGACGCCACCGTTCTGGCGGTATGGTCGGGACGCGCGCG
>DASVOW010001051.1:0-1666 GCA_036383155.1 Ktedonobacterales bacterium | reverse complement strand
ACGATACAGTTTGAGCAGGGCGTCCAACTCGCTGCCAACTCGCACGGCGGCAGCGCTCGCTGCTGTGGCGTCCTGTTCGGTGCACAGCAGCACATTGGAGACCCACAAGGTTACGCAGTCCAGCAGCACGACACCCGCGGTCGTCGCGGCTGGACTGTCGGCAAGCGCGGCGGCGGGGTTGAGTGGCGCCTCGATGGTTGCCCACGTGGCTGGCCGGCTCGCCTGATGCTCCGCGATGCGCGCGCGCATCTCATCGTCGCCCGCCTCGGCGGTCGCCACATACACAATGGGACGCCCGCAGGCGAGGCGTAGCGCAAGCGACTCGGCGTAGCTGCTCTTGCCGCTGCGCGCGCCGCCCAAGATGAGAATAAGCCGCTTGTCAGGCACCTGGAGATCCGATGACGGCGAGGGGAGAGAAGCCACACGAGCGCCTTTCTACAAGGAAGGGTGCAGCGCAAGTATTGATGCCGCACGTGATATTGTGCATGGATATTGTGCATCGACCATCGAGGGGACTGCCAGGGCTGGGCGCGAGCCGTTGGGCCCACGAGGGATGGAGAGCTGGAACGTATGATGGGACGTGAAGATGACCATCCGCTTGCAGGGGAGCGAGCGCCAGATGATGGGCTGACGGGTAAACCCGTTCCGGTCCGTCCGCCTACTGTCAGCCTGACAGGTCTGCCGCTCGCGCTGCAGTTCCTCACCGTCCTCCCCGTTGCAACGCCCAGCCGCTCCAGCACAGAGAGCGCTCTACCGCCCCGTATGGACGCCGCGCTACCCTGGTTTCCGCTGGTCGGGGCACTGATCGGGATCGTGCTCGCCGCCATAGACTGGGTCTTGCGCCCGGCTCTGTCACTGGGTGTTCGCAGCGCCATCGTGCTTGTCGTCGCGGCTGGCGTCACCGGCATGCTGCACTTGGACGGCTTCATTGACTGCTGTGACGGCTTGCTTGGCGCACGTTCCACAGAGCGCCGGCTTGCCATTCTCCGTGACAGTCGCGCCGGCGCCTATGGCGTCGTTGGCGGGTGTTTGCTTCTGCTGCTGCGTTTTGCCGCGCTCACGGCACTGGCACGGCCCGATATGCGTGTGCTGGCGCTCATCGCGGCGCCACTACTGGGCCGCTGGAGCATGGTCTATGCGATCGTGCGCTATCCCTATGCGCGGCCAACGGGTGTTGGGGCGCCTTTTCGCGCGAGTGTTCGCCATCTGGCCTGGGCCTCCGTGCTTGCCGGTTTGCTGCTCGCCGGCTCATGCGCTGTAGTCGGTTGGCCCGCGCTGCCACAGACGCTCGTATGGGCAGTGCTTGCGGCAGGTAGCGCACTCCTGACCAGCATTGGCGCGACGGTGTGGATGAGCAGACGTCTCGACGGTGGCCTGACCGGCGACACCTATGGCGCGTTGAATGAGTGTGTGGAGGTCGTCATCCTCGTGCTCTTTCCGCTCATCTTTGCGACTGGAGCGCACCCGCCATTTGGTGCTTTTGTCTGATACTCCAGCAGCTTCGGCTGTAGCAATGACGAGCTCGGCCTTAAGAGGCTGGAGCGCCAGTGGGACGGGGCCGAAGATCTCCGCTGGGCGCTTATGATGCAGACGGAGTTTGCCTGATAGCTTGCCGCCATCGCCGCTGGTACTCGCGAATGGCGAGCTAGCGGGGCATGTGGAAGAG
>DASVOW010001050.1:0-4172 GCA_036383155.1 Ktedonobacterales bacterium | reverse complement strand
CCAGCCGCCCATTCGGCGAAAACTGCATGCGAATCAATTCAGTGGTAGTCATATAGCGTGCGATCTGAGACGCTCCACTGCCATCTGCATTCGCGGCGTAGACCCGCGACGACGCGATGCCAAAGTCAGTTCCCGTTTTCGGTGTCACCGCTTGATACACTATACGCGAGCCATCTGGCGAGGCATCCCAGCCCGGCGTGGGGAGGTCACCTGGCGAGCACTTGCACGCATGCATCTGACCCAGCATGATGACGCCTGGCAAAGCGCTATGCGTGGTCATATCATAGCGATGCAGCGTCGTCGCCCAGTTCGAGCTGGCAAGGTCGAGGCTCGTCCAGAAGAGTGTTGTGCCGCGGAGCACGGCCTCGTCAGCGAGGTGCCCTCCTGGTAGGAGTGTGGTGCTGCCACTGCCAAGCGTGTAGGTGAAGATGCCAACGCCATTGACAAAGACAATTGTGTTGTTGTCCAACCAGCCGGAGCTGCGCTGGCTGATACGGACAAACGAGTTCGTTCCAGGCACCAGTGCAAGTGCACCGGTTGCGACGTCGATGATCGCCTCCTGACCGCTGAGCGCTCCATCGCCGCAGTTGTAACCGCCCAGCGCCGCCACAACATGCGTCAGGTCCGGCGAGAACACCGGTGGACTCCAGGCAATCTGATTGATGCAATCGGCTGTTGAGGCAGCAACATGCGTGATCTGTCGTGGTGTGCCGCCGTTCACGCTGGCCCAGATCTGCGGCACGTGCGCGCTATCGATCTGAAACCAGGCGAACGCATGAGGCGGAGCGGAGGCCGGTGTGTTCGTGGATGATAAGTGCGATGAGGACGTCGCGGTCACGGTGCCGCTGGGCAAGATGCTCGTGCTGGCCGAGCTGCTGCAGCCTGTAAACAGCAGCAGCGTTGCACTCAGGAGCCAGGGAGCCAGGCGAGCGAAGCGCATGGACGGAATGCTCCGCATAACTTCTCCTCACCAGCAGCCTGAAATATGCCCCGTCCCTAACTCAGATGTGGGACGGCGAGTGGCCTGCCGGTGTGTGGAGCAGAGTGTAACATTGCAGGGCCGCTATTCCTATGCATGATCTCACAAGCGCATTGTGATGTGCGTCGCAACAACGCTCGCCTTTCGTATCAGGAGATGCACGCTGTTGCTACCAGGTGTCGTCCTCGCTTCCTCCGTTGCGTGGCTCACGCAGAATGCCCGGTTGGCCTCGCTCCGGTGGGCTGCCACCTTCATGTGGCGGCTGGAGACCACCCGCCGTTGCCTCTGGATAACCCATCCCTGGTGTTCGGGCCGATGCCTCTGGAGTGAAGGTATCCATATCGACAGCGGAATTCAGGCTTGCTGCGCGCTCGTAGGCGCCATCCTTCGCTTCGGCGACTTCCGCCTCCGCCGGAGTGCCAGGTGTGCGCAGCGATGCGACCGTGACAGGATGGCGTGCCACCTCTGCGAAGAGATCAGGGTAATGGTCACGCGTATGCCTGTGGACGGCTATAGCCTGATCGAGTGTCTTCAGCACGGGCGTACTTGTTGTGGTCTGTTGGCTATCTGTCGCAGCCACGCCAGCAAAGCGATCCGCCTGGGAGTCGCCCGCAATCTTGAGCACGCGCACGAACTCATTCGCGATAGCTGTCCACTGGTCGGGACGCATCTGTCTATAAATCTCCGTTGGGTCACCGTGAGCAAACTGATCGGTGCTAATCATGTCTTGCCTCCTGGGTGCTCGCCCCTCCGCCGCATCGCCTCTCGCTCGCGTTGGCCCGCAATCGCGCTGCCAGTGAGCCAGCATGTGCAGCCAATTCTGCATGGGCAACCACGCAAGTGGTGTGCCGAAGCAGCCTACGGCCACATACTGGAAGACATGAGATCTGAGAAGCCCTCAGGCGATGTCAGGAAAATATGGCCCAAGGCATGCGGGTCTTCCCTGGATCCTGTCAATCACGTATCGAGGCATCGTCCATATGGAGGGCCCGAGCGGAATGAGTCTCATATATTCCGCCGTCCTTTCGTACAGGCCAAAGACTGGCCCCTGGTGCAAGGCGTCGCGCCGTTGTTCGCTCTACACTTGACGCATGAGCGATGCTCTCACCGCTGTGCGATACAGCGACAACAGGAGATGACACAATGACGACTTCAACACCCTTCCATACGGCTCTCATCACTGGTGCTTCCCGGGGTCTTGGCCTTGCGCTGGCACGTACCCTTGCCTCCACCGGCTGGCGCCTCATCCTCGATGCGCGTGGCGCGGATGCACTCGAATCCACTCGCGCTGAGCTTGCCTCGCATACCCAGGTCGTAGCCCTTCCTGGCGATGTTACGGACCCAGACCATCGTGCGGCGCTGGCTGAGGCTGCGCGCGACGCCGGCGGGCTGGATCTGCTGGTCAACAATGCCAGCATTCTTGGCCCAAGCCCACAGCCAGCCCTACTCGATTATCCGCTTGACGTGCTCGAAGCGGTCTACCGTGCAAATGTCATCGCGCCACTTGGGATGCTCCAGACCTTGCGCGATGTGCTCAAGGATGGAGCCCGCGTCGTCAACATCACCAGCGACGCCGGGGTGGAGGCGTATACCGGCTGGGGTGGCTACGGCTCCAGCAAGGCGGGTCTTGAGCAGTTGTCGCACATCCTCGCCGCTGAGAATCCACAGTGGCGCGTCTACTGGGTCGATCCGGGCGATATGCGCACCGCTATGCACCAGGAGGCGTTCCCCGGCGAAGACATCAGCGACCGGCCACTCCCCGAAGAGTTCGCCGTGCCGGGGCTGATTACCCTCATCACTGGAGACTATCCGGGCGGGCGCTATCAAGCACATGCACTGGCACACCCTGTAGCCTCGGTAAATGCAGAGCCAGTGGCGCAGTCTGCGGACGAGCCAGTGCGAGAGCTGCGCGTGGCGCTGACAGTCGATGATTTCGACCGCGCGGTGACCCTGTATCGCGACGGCCTGGGATTGCGCACCGTCGAGAGCTGGGAATCGGAGACCGGGCGCGGCGTCGTGCTTGCTGCCGGGCGCGGCACTATCGAGCTATTGGACGCAACCGACTCTGCGTACACGGATGAGGTAGAGGCGGGCAGGCGGGTTTCCGGTCCGGTACGCCTTGCATTAGAGGTGCCGGATGTCGAGGCCGCTGCTGCATCGCTCTACGACCATGGGGCCAAGGTGCTTCATGATCCCGTGACGACGCCGTGGGCGCATCGTAATCAGCGTGTCCAATCGCCAGAGCCAGAGGGCATGCAGCTCTCTCTCTTTCAGCGCTCGACGACTCATACCGACCTATCCACCGCCGAAAGCGAGTGACGATACTATGTCTGTTCTCCCTGTATCCTCAACAACACCCGTATCCTCGCCTACGAAGGTGGCAGTATCCCAGGGCCTACCTCGCGCCAAACATAAGGATGGTGACGTACCAGATCTCCTGGATACATTGGATTTCAGTCTGCCGCCTCAGCTTGAGGCGAGCGCACCCGCCGAAGCCCGTGGTCTGTCACGCGACGGCGTGCGCCTCATGGTCTCGTCTCGCGCGAAGAATCGCATCGTTCATACACACTTTCGCGAGCTGGGCGAGTTCCTGCGGGCGGGCGATGTACTGGTCATCAACACTAGTGGGACCCTGCCTGCGGCTCTAGTTGCTACACGCACAGATGGCACCGATCTTGAATTGCACCTCTCGACCCATCTGCCCGGCGACATCTGGACGGTCGAGCTGCGCCAGCCGGGTCCGCATGGCACGAAGCCTTTCCGTCAGGGGGTAGCAGGCGAGACGTTGTGCCTGCCTGGTCATGCTGAAGTGACATTGCTTGCGCCGTATGCGCTCGATCGCAGCCAGCTATCGGCTGATCCGCATCAGGCGACGCGCCTCTGGCTGGCGATTTTGAGCCTGCCGAGTGGGCTGCCGCTCCACGACTATCTTGCGCGTTACGGCTTTCCCATTCGCTATGGGTATGTCCATGAGGCGTGGCCGATTGAGTCCTACCAGACCGTCTATGCCACGGAGGCGGGCAGTGCTGAGATGCCATCCGCCGGACGTGCCTTCACGCCGGAGCTGATGGCACGGCTGGTCGCGCAAGGTGTGCAGTTTGCCCCACTGCTCCTCCACACCGGCGTAGCCAGTCTCGAAGAGCATGAGCCGCCCTACGAAGAGTATTATCGCGTGTCGCCGGAGACGGCTCAG
>DASVOW010001049.1:0-7037 GCA_036383155.1 Ktedonobacterales bacterium | reverse complement strand
AGCAAGAAGACTGCGAATGTCACGTCCGTCAGGACGTAAAACAGCATACCCAGGCGCAATTTGCGGTCATTATCTACTGCCGGCACAGCGGCATGGCCGGGCACGGCGACAGATGCATCCATCTAGCTTCCCTCTCTCTGTGATCGGCTTGTCTGCCGGCTGCCACGCGGCGGCTAATATATCGCCCGCCGCGTGGCCTCCAGCTCCTTCGGGCGCTATCCCGCGACTCCAGTTGCCGTGCCCGGCTCTGACCCTGGGCGCTCGATACCCGGTGTGGGAGTTGCCGGCGTGCCATACTCATAAGGACCACTGGTGACGACGGGGATCTCCTCGAAATTCTCCAGCGGCACAGGCGTCGGCACCTGCCACTCGAGCGATAGGGCGTTCCATGGGTTGGCGACTGCCTTCTCCCCAAGGAACCACGAGTAGACCACGTTGTAGAAGAAGAGGCCGACCGACGCAATCAGCACAAACGCGAAGATGCTGGTGATGAAGTTGCCCGTAGCAAAGATTGGATCGTAGTCGGCGACACGTCGTGGCATGCCTTGCAGCCCGACCACAAACATCGACAGGAAGGCGACGTTGAATCCGATCTGAATGCCCCAGAAGCTAATCCAGCCAAGCGTCTCGTCCATCATGCGTCCGGTCATCTTGGGGAACCAGAAGTAGACGGCGGCCAAGAAGCCCATGAGTGCGCCGCCCACGATGGTGTAGTGGAAGTGCGCCGTGACAAACATGCCGCCGTGCAGCTGCACATCAAGAGGCACGTCTGAGAGGAAGACACCCGTCAGGCCACCGATAACGAAGTTCCAGAGGAACGACAGGGCAAAGAGCATCGGCACCGTCGCCCAGACCCGCCCACGCCAGAGCGTGCCGATGGCGACGAGGAAGATCAGCCCGGTCGGCACGGAGATCATCTCGGTGGTCGCCATATACCAGAAGCGCAGCTCGGGCGCCCAGCCGGAGACGAACTCATGGTGCGCCCACACCAGGAAGCTCAGCACCACCACGCCGAGGATGCCCAGCACGGCGGTCTTGTAGCCAAAGAGCGGCTTGCGCGTAAAGACCGTTAGCACGTCCATCACGATGCCAAATGCCGGCAGTACGATCAGATAGACTTCGGGGTGGCCAAAGAACCAGAAGAGGTTCTGTGAGAGCCACGCGCTGCCGCCTCCCGCGCCGACTGAGTTACCGCCTGTGGACGCGTAGAAAAAGCTCGTGTTGTAGGTGCGGTCGAGCAGGATCATCAGCAGATCGGCGGTGAACGATGAGGTGCCGAGGGCCGCCAGCAGCGCCGCGCCGAAGATGCCCCAGACCGTCATCGGCATACGCGTCCAGCGCATCCCAGGCGCGCGCATCGTAATGATCGTGGTGATCACGTTCACCGCGCCGAGGATCGACGAGCTACCGGCGAGGAATACCGCCGCGCCGAGCGCTGTCATGCCCATGCCAGTCTGGTCGGCGATCGGGCCAAGGACCGTCCACCCGGTTTGCACACCGCCGCCCGTGCCATTGGTGTCACCCATGCCCAGGAATGGGATGAAGGCGAAGATCGCTATCGCCGGGACGAGCATGGCAAAGCTTAGGGCATTCAGGCGAGGGAACGCCATATCGCGCGCGCCGATCATGATCGGCACGACGAAGTTGCCGAAGGGACCGATGAAGAAGGTGATCGTCGCCAGGATCATCAACATGCCGTGCACGGTGACAATTGTGTTATAGGTCTGCGTCGGGAAGAGCACCGCACCGGGACGCATCAACTCCGAGCGGATCAGCAGCGCGCCGATGCCGCCGAAAGCAAGCATGATCAGCACCAGCACCAGATACTGGATGCCGACCACCTTGTGATCGGTAGTGAAGCGGAAATAGCGGATCACGCCATCATCTTTGCCCGCCAGCCGCATCTCTTCCTCATGGTCGGGATCGCGCATGCCCAGCACCCAGGTAAATGGATACTTGAAGGCGCCGATGCCGATCAGCCAGCCAAGAAACAGGCCGGCGAAGCCCGCGAGGAGTCCCTGCTCGGTGAAGTTTGGGCCTGCCTCGTCGTGGCCTGTACCGATAAAGTGGGCGACATACCAGTTGCCGACGATGTACCCGATGACGGCCAGGATTGCTCCGGTCAGGTAACTCGGCACTAACTTGCGCAATGTCATATCGCTGCCTACCCTTCCGCCCCGCTCAGGGCAACCTTACCGCTGCCGGAGAGTGCAATATCGGGCCGAGAGAACGCTGAAGGCGTTGGCGATGGCTCCGGTGTCGGCTGACTGGCGACCCACCTATCGAAGTCCTCGGCACTTACCACATGCACCGGTGTCTCCATATAGGCATGGTAGAGGCCGCACAGCTCAGCGCAGCGCACAACATAGTCGCCGATCGTCTTTGGCGTCACGTTCACATGCGTCGTCTCGCCGGGGACGGCATCCTGCTTGATGCCAAAAGCGGGGATCCAGAATGAGTGCTGCACATCTATCGAATTGATAGTGAACGTCACCGGCCGATTCACCGGCAGCACCAGTGTTGTGCCGTAGATGTTTCCATACTGCGGATACGAGTAGTCCCAAAGCCATTGCTCGCCGGTCACATTCACCTGCAACGCGCCGCTGCCAGGCTTGGCGTCTACCTGACCCAAGAACGCTAACCCATACACGTAGAGGAACGCCACCAGGAGGATCGATGCCACCAACCAGATTGTCTGGAGGCGCGGGTTGATAATCACCGATGGCGCATCGAAGCGTGGCTTCACGCGGCTGCCGAAGGCGAAGACGCCATAGAAGGAAAACACTACCACCAGTGCAAAGATCGGGATGGAGAGGAGGGTAAACAGCCACATGACATTGTTGATCTCGCCCGAGCGGTCCGACGCACCTGGCGGAAGGATACCCCACTCAATGAAGTGCGGCGCCGCCAGCAGGAAGAGCGCCACAAGCGCCGCGGTGACGATGAGATAGATGGTTACGGCGCGGCGCAGATGCCTCACGGGAACGGAAACCCGCGGTACCTCTGGTGTCGGAGGTGTTGGGGAGGAGGGAGTCTCGTCCATAGGTCACCTATCGTGCCTCTCTAGTACTCGGATATGCTGCTTATATGCTGCTTGCGCAGCCAGCTGTGTCAACTCACTGGACTGTGAGTGTGCCAGACATATAGCCCTTGGTGGACATCGGGCCACCAAAGCCATTGAACCCGGCGCCACACGGATCGAAGCACTGCCAGATATAGTGCCCAGGCGCGCCTGTAATGAAGGAGAATTGCGTCACGACCGGCTTGTCTGGCATGCCAGCGTCATCAGTCTTCGCATCATCGGGGACCCCTGTAACCGGCACACTGACATAGAGCCATGGTTGCTCGGCGTTGGGGATGGAGTGGATGGTGAAGGTGTGCGAGACATTATTGGGGTCAACCTGTGTGATAGGCTGTCCATCCACAGTGGCCTTGCCGTCGGCTGTGCCCTGCACCCGCGCGTAGAACGGATTGAGCAGCGGCGTGACGCCATCGTAGTTGTCGATGGTGATCGTCACCAGCGCGTGCGCCGGCACGACGAGATTCGTCGTCGGCCAGTACTTCACCCAATCAGGATTGTCGCCTTCTGCTGTCGGGTAAGATTCACCATTGAGGGTCTTGCCCTTGACGTTGGCGTCGATCCAAGCAGGGTCCTCATAGGGATCGAAGGGGAAGGTTTGCAGCGTGAGCGACGCTTTCTTCATGGAGCCCAGCGGCGTGTTCGCCGTTCCCTGGTTGCTCGCCGATGCTTCCGGGAGCGGATGCGAGTAGGTGCCGAGCGCACCGATGATGAGCAACGCGACCGCCGCCGCCACCACCAGGCTGATCACAGCACCCAGGTACTTGCCCATAATGCCCTACTTTCGTTGTCCGAAGCGTCAAAACGACGTCCGATGTCGCGAAAAGAACGGGCAGCTCCTAACAGTGGCAATGCCAGGAAGGGAGGGATGATCTGCGGCTCAATTTGCTGAAGTGCCGCCCGTTTCACAAGGTGTAACACGTCCGTTAAAGTAAAGGCATGGTGCAAACGCACCATTTCTGTGTATTTTTGCGTATGTCTTGCCGAAAGTGGTGCATCGTTCCCAGGAATGGCAATGTGCGTCCTACGCTGTCTCGCCTCTAGAGCAGTCCTAGCTGCGAAGCGACGACCACTGCCTGCAGGCGCGTGCGTACATGGAGCTTCTCGATCACATTCGTGACGTGATTGCGCGCGGTGATGGGACTGATCCCGAGTTTCCCGGCGATTTCTCCATTCGCCAGACCACAGGCCAGCAAGTGCAATACTTCGTGTTCTCGCCGCGTCAACGACGGGCGTGGCCCTATTTGCGTCTGCTCGTCTGCAGGCGTCGGCGCTGGCGAGGCAGCAAATTCGTGCAGATCATCGGACGAGCCGGCTTCCTTGGCGTGCGCGGCCAGATAGTGTTGCTCGCTCACGTCGTGCAGCAGATGCACCACTCGCGCTTCCCCTGTCCCTGTATATGCGGGAAGTAATGTGATATTCAGCCAGTGCTCCCGCCCGTCGCGCCCGATGACCCGCAGCTCGAAATGCGGTGATTCAGAATCCATAAGGTGCATGTCTGCAGCGCGGAGCAGTTGACAGTGATGTTTGCAGAATTGCAGCATCGTCCGCTTGTCACATGCCCCCAGCACACGATGACATGGCTTGCCCAGCACTTCCTCACCGGTGTAGCCGAGAAGCTGTGTTGCGGTCTCATTCCAACTCACGATGCGCTGCCGCTGATCGATGCTAAACGCACCTTCTCCTATGCTCAGCATGTTGACGGTCAGCGTGGTCTCGCCATTGATGATTCTTGCTTTGCTGGCTGCCATGGTGGCCCTCCGGCGGGTACACCATGTATCTCTCACGGTGACGTCAGTTGTCGTTCTCTGCCTGCACAAGTCCTTTTGTTCGAGAGACGCATGTTGCACGCTGCTGATCGATGAAAATTGCCATACAGTGCCATAGCAAGGCTCCCGAACAAGCAGCGTTCGTGTGAGATGTATAAGCAGTATATACAGTAGGTTGTCCCTCTGTAAAGCCGCTGAAAAATCGATTGCGCTACAATGGTGTGATGATGCGCAGCCAGTCGATCTCCAGCCACTCCGGACCGCTGTCGAGTGTCCCAAAGCGGAATGCACCGCGCGGCGTGGCGACTGCATACTGGTTATCAATCCAGGCGACGAAGCCAAGCGGCCCAGGCGGCGGCTCGGGCACCGCCAGCACGAGTGTGCCATCCACCCAGAATCGCGCCTCCTCACGGCGCCATTCTAGGGTGTAGTCGTGCCACTCGCGCAGGTCAGATGTATCAAGCGTAGCCTCCTTGGCTCCACTCACCCGTTGCACCCACCGCGCCGCCGCATCCTCTTGCCCTGAGAGTCGGGCCCACGCCACAGCCCCCAGCGTAGGCACGCCCGCCGCCAGCGCCTGCCAGCGATGCGCGTGTACCACCTGTGCTTTCCACCCCCACCCTGGCATGCCGGGTACGAGCGCCATATTCGAGGGCGGCGACGCGGCGAAGAACCAGATGGCATCTGGCAGGCGGATCACCGCGCCTGACAGCGTGAATGGGTAGTTCCAGAAGCCGAAGCCCGCTGTGCCGCGCAGGTACTGCTGTTGTTCCCCCTGCTCCGTCGCCAGCCTTTGCTCTCGGGAGACCTCGGCGGACACATATGTGGGGTGCGCAGGATGTGAGGCGCGGGCGCGTACCTCCATACGCAGCGGCGGTCGCCACGAAAACCGCGACGAGCCCGCGCCCGTGCCCGAATAGTCGTCGATCTGCGCGTCACTATAGCCTCCCTGTCGCGCTCCCGGCAACACCAGCCGCAGAGACGAACGCGCCACCTCCAACCGTCCATCACCAGGGACTATCTGTTTCCAGCGTGCGTCCAGCTTCCCATCCGCCGCGTCGAAATCATCATCCACCTGTAGCCGCTCGTTTGCCATTGTCGGTCACCACCTCTCCTCGTATGGGCATGCACCCCACACTCTACGAAACGCGGGGAATACTGCTATGTGCCCTTCACTAACAACTGAGCAGTGAAAGAAGGCCGTCAGTTGCGACGGGTTGTTCCGCGCGGTACAATGCTGTGACCTGTGTATGCTTGAGAATAACAGCGATGCCACTCAAAGAGGAGCTTTGCGACGTGTCTGACCCCACTGTGATTGACGACAACGACTACAAAACACGCGATCTGCCCGAAGGTGTGCGCCTGATTGAGGGCGGCGTGACTGCCAGCCCTGGCTTCCGCGCTGGAGCCATCTCCTGCGGCATCAAGTCCGCCGACGGCACGCCTGACCTGGCACTGCTCGTCGCCGATACGCCCTGCGCCACGGCCGCGATGTTCACTACCAGCCGCACACCTGCGCATACCGTCATCACCTGCAAGGAACACCTCGGCGCCAGCGGGTATCGCGCCCAGGCCGTCGTCGTCAACAGCGGCAACGCCAACTGCTCCAACGGCGAGCGCGGCTACCACGACGCGCAGCGCATGACCCAGCTTGCCGCGCAGAAGCTCGGCATTGAAGACCCAAATGCCGTGCTGGTCTCCTCCACAGGCATCATCGGACGCCCTCTGCCGATGGAAAAGGTCGAGCAGGGGATCGCGCAGATTACGGTCAGCGAGAGCGGCGGACCGGATTTCGCCCGCGGCATCATGACCACCGACACCCGCCCTAAGACCATCGCCGTCGAGTTTGAGCTTGGCCCCGGCGGCAAGACCGTCCACCTGGGCGGCTCGACCAAGGGCGTCGGCAGGATCTATCCCAACATGGCGACGATGCTCTGCTACCTCACCACCGATGTCGCCGTCGAACAGCCTTTCCTGCAGCAGGCGCTGCGCTCCGCCGTCAACGATTCCTTCAATATGGTCTGCGTGGACGGCGATATGTCTACCAACGATTCGGTATTCATCTTCGCCAACGGCCGCGCGGACAATGAGCCGTTGCGTGCCGGAGCGGAGCAATCCCCCGAGGCGCGGGCCTTCGTCACGGCGCTGCGCTACGTCACACGCTACCTCGCCCGCGAGCAGGCGCGCGA
>DASVOW010001048.1:0-3834 GCA_036383155.1 Ktedonobacterales bacterium | reverse complement strand
GTGCCTGAATTGCTCAAGGACGGCGTCACCGGCTACTCTGGCTGCACGGCTGACGAATTGGTCGAAGCTGTCGAGAAGGTGCGCTCAGTCTCGCGTCACGGCTGCCGCCGCTACGCGAAGCGGCGATTTGACATGCGGCGCATGGCATTGGAATATGTCAATGTTTATTCGAAGGTGCTGGGCCAGCGACGCCTTTTTACTACACCTGAGCCTTTTGCGCCTGAAGTCGCCGATAAGTCTGTTGAGAGAGTTGCCCTAACATGACGCAGTCTTCGTATGCGAACTCTGAGTCTCTTGCACAGTTCCCAGTAGAGGGAGGCGTAGCCTCCAGCGACCAGGCCGATCCCTATGTGCTCCAGGGATCGGCCAGCACATCCGTCGAGAAGATCACGCTGAAGCAAGGCGACGCTTTTCTCGTCGCCGATGCCCGGGGCGATCTTCCTGAATCCGAACAGGAGACCGGCCTGTACTGGCGCGGTACGCGTTTCTTGCGCACATGCGACGTCTTCCTGACCGGCCAGCCGCTCATCCCGCTCTCGCACTCGATTTCCGATGAGGAAGGCTCCTGCCAGATCGACTTGACCAATCCCTTCCTGCGCATCGGCTCAGAGGTCGTCTACCAGGGTAACATACACGTGCGCCGCCGCCTCGAATTGCGTGGTCATGTGCTGACCGAGCGGCTGATCCTCACCAGCTACCATCCCGAGCCCATCGCTGTGAAGCTCGGCCTCAAGCTGGGCGCCGACTTCCGCGACATCTTCGAGGTGCGCGGCATGGCGCGCATGGATCGCGGTGAGCTATTCCCCCCCAAAGTGACCCGTGAATCCGTCACACTCAAGTACGTGGGCCGTGACGACGTCACACGCGAGTCCAATCTCACCTTCTCGCCCCAGCCCAGCATCGCCGTGATGCAGGGCCTCTTCTGGGATCTGGCCCTCAAGCCCTGTGAGCCGATCGAAGTGCGCATCGTCGTGTCTCTCAGCACCGAGGGCGACAGTCCGACGGATTTCGAGGCTGGTGCCACCTCCACCGCGCCGCACGATACTCTGCCGCGTGGCTCCCATTTGCCTACCTTGGCCTCCGACAACGTGTTCTTCAATCGCTTGCTCAGTCGTGGCATGCACGACCTGGAGATGATGTGCACCCTCACTGCCCAGGGACTCTATCCCTACGGCGGCATCCCCTGGTATGTTGCGCCCTTTGGCCGCGACGCCTTGATCACCAGCGTCGAGTTTCTTCCCTGGTTCCCCCAGGTCGCCAGAGGAACACTCGCCTTCCTCGCTGCGTACCAGGGCAAGAAGGTCGATGAGTTCACCGAGGAAGAGCCTGGTCGCATCCTCCACGAATACCGCTTGGGCGAGATGGCGAACTGTCGCGAGGTGCCGTTCATTCCCTACTATGGCACCGTCGATGCCACACCGCTCTTCATCATCACTCTGGAGCAGTATGTCCGCTGGACCAACGATCTCGAGTTCCTCCGGCTCTACTGGCCAAACGCTCAGGCTGCTGCCGAGTGGATGCTGCGCTATGGCGACTTCGATGGTGATGGTTTCCTCGAATACGCCAAGGTCTCCGACAAGGGCCTCGTCAACCAGGGCTGGAAAGACTCGTGGGACTCCGTCTCTCATGAGGATGGCCGGCTGGCTCACCCCCCCATCGCGCTCTCGGAAGTGCAGGGCTACGCCTACGCCGCTTATCGCGCGATGAGCTACCTCGCCAAGCGCCTCGGCCAGGTTGACGATGTCGCCAACTGGGACAGCCGGGCCGAGCGCCTGCGCTCCCTGTTCGTCGAGCGCTTCTGGTGGCCCGAAGAAGACACCTTCTACCTCGCGCTCGATGGCGACAAACGCCCATGCAAAGTCGTCAGCTCGAACCCCGGCCACTGCCTCTGGTCCGGCATCGTGCCGGAGGAGCACGCCAACGCGCTCGTCGATCGCATGATGCGCAATGACATGTACACGGAGTGGGGCATCCGCACGCTCTCGTCGAGCGCCGCGCGCTACAACCCGATGAGCTACCACAACGGCTCCGTCTGGCCGCACGACACTGCGATGGTCGGCGCGGGCTTCTCCCGCTACGGACGCAAGCACGAAGCAGGCGAGCTACTCGGCCACCTCTTCGGCGTCAGCCTCCACTATCCCGGCTCGCGTCTGCCCGAGCTCTTCTGTGGCTTCGAGCGTATCGCCGACTACGGACCCACCCGCTATCCAGTCGCCTGTTCACCGCAGTCCTGGGCCGCCGGCGCGCCCTTCCTTCTGCTTAGCTCCACTCTTGGCTTCGAGCCGGAGGCTGAGCGCCAGCGCCTCACCCTGCGCAATCCGTCGCTGCCCGCCTGGATGCGCACCATGGAGCTTGACGGCCTGCGCATCGGCTCGCAGGAGCTCCGCCTGCGCTTCGAGCGCTCGCAGCACGGCACCAGCGTCGTCCTCACTGGCGGGTCCGATGTCGAGGTCCGCGTCCTCGCGTAACCTGCGTACCCGCCCAACGCCCCATGCCGCGCCAGTCTCTCATCGGGTGGCGCGGCATCTCTTTGTCTCCTCGCTGATTCCTTCCACTCGTGCTACGACGAATGTCCCGACCCCGCCTCTCCACCAGCCATCGGTGGCGGCAGCACGCCTCCGGCAGGCGTGCGCCACGCGTGCAGCTCGACGATGAAGCGGCCCGCCTGCACCGCCGGATCAGCCTCCGCGAGTGCCTGCGCCTCCGCCAGCGTCGCCGTCCGGAAGATGCTGAAGCCGCGAATGTCGCTCACGTCATCCACCGGCCCTGCGGCGACCTTCGCGCCGGAGGCCACCAGCGAGCCGATGTGCTCCATATGCCGCGCCTGCAGCTCCTCCAGCTCCGGAGTCTCCTCGCTCGTCCACTTCGGTCCCTTCCGTAGCAGGCAAATATAGTACGTGTTCAGCTCCACGGAGCAGTTCTCCTCTTTCTCCAATTGGCATCGCCTCATCTCACCGGTCGCCTTCTCGGCCGTTTGCCACGATTATACAACGTTGACCCTTGCCTCCTACCACCCATCTCAGCCTCGCACCCGAGTGTGCGGGCTGCGATATTCAAGGACGCCCACAGTAGCATCCAAAGCGTAGGAGTAGACCAGGATCATGCTTCATACTGGCAAGGAGAAAGCGGTGATAAGCAGAAAGGGGCGATTCGATGAAGGTGAAGATGATCCTACCCGCGCTCACCGAGGCGCTCAGTCCATACTTCCGTCCCATCAAATACTCCTTGTTTCCACCGCTCGGCCTGGCGACACTCGCCGGCTACCTCGACGACGGCGACGAAGTGACGCTCCAGGACGAGCATGTGGAGCGGCTCGACCTCGACGACGAGCCGGATCTGGTCGTCATCCAGGCGTACATCACCTCGGCCTCCCGTGCCTATGCCCTCGCCGATCACTACCGTGCCAAGGGGGCATACGTCGCGATGGGTGGCCTGCACGTCACCTCGCTGCCACACGAGGCCGCCCAGCACGCGGATAGCATCTTTCTCGGCCCCGGCGAAGAGACGTGGCCGGCCTTCCTGGCGGACTACCGTGCGGGCCATCCCGCCCCGGTCTATGAGTCCCGCGTGCGCACCCTCCAGGGGCTCCCACGCATCCGCCGCGACCTGATCAAACGCAGCCGCTATCTCGTGCCCAACTCCATCGTGGTCTCGCGCGGCTGCCCACATGTCTGCGACTTCTGCTACAAAGAGGCGTTCTTCAAGGGCGGCAAGTCGTTCTATACGCAGCAGGTAGACGACGCGCTCGGCGAGATCGAGCGGCTGCCCGGCAGGCATCTCTACTTTCTCGACGATCATCTCCTCGGCAATCCCCGGTTCGCGGCGAGCCTCTTC
>DASVOW010001047.1:0-5420 GCA_036383155.1 Ktedonobacterales bacterium | reverse complement strand
GCCTCGCGCGTCGCCGTCGGGTTTGGACGCGACGTTCGCGGCAAGCTCTTTACACATGTGGAGCAGTTTTCGCTGCATGAGTTTGATAAGATAGGCACGGCGTCGCTGATCACGCGCACGACGAATGATACCAATCAGGTGCAGCAGGTGCTGGTGATCATGTTGACGTTGATGATCACCGCACCGATGATGGCGATTGGCGGGATCATTCTGGCGCTGCGCGAAGATGTCAGCCTGGCGTGGGTGCTGGTGGCGGCTGTTCCGCTCCTCGTCGCCTCGATTGTGCTCATCATGGCGAAGGCGATTCCGCTCTTCCGCATCATACAGGTGAAGTTGGACAAGCTCAACTTGATCCTGGACGAAGGCTTGACGGGCGTGCGCGTGATCCGCGCCTTTGACCGCACGGACCACGAGCGGCAGCGCTTCGATACGGCGAATCTCGATCTGACCGATACCGCCGTCACGGTGAACCGCATCGTGGCCGCGCTGTGGCCGATCATGATGCTTGTGCTGAACCTGTCGTCCGTTGCCATTCTCTGGTTCGGCAGCATTCGCATCGACAACGGCGAGATGCAGGTAGGGGCGCTCTTCGCGTTTCTCCAGTATGCCATGCAGATCCTCTTCTCGATGTTGATGCTCTCGATGCTATTCATCATGCTGCCGCGCGCCAGCGCCTCCGCCGCGCGTATCAACACTGTGCTGGCGATGCAGCCAGCGATCACTGATCCGGCTCAGGCACGGAGCGCAGGCGAGCAACGCGGCTACGTGGAGTTCGAGGACGTGACGTTCAGTTATCCTGGCGCCGAGGAGCCCGCGCTCTCGCATATCAGCTTCAGGGCGCGACCCGGCCAGGTCACGGCGATCATCGGCGGCACCGGCGCGGGCAAATCCACGCTGGTCAACTTGATCCCGCGCTTCTATGACGTGGACAGCGGCCACGTGCTGGTGGACGGCGTGGATGTGCGTGAGCTGACGCAGGAGGAGCTGCGCGCCAAGATCGGCCTCGTCCCACAGACGGCGGTGCTCTTCTCCGGCACGGTCTCCGAGAATATTCGCTTTGGCGCGGAGACCGCCTCTGACGAGGAGGTGCGGCACGCAGCCGAGATCGCACAGGCCAGCGAGTTCATCACGGGGATGGGCGACGGCTTCAACGCGACGATCGCGCAGGGCGGCACCAACGTCTCGGGGGGCCAGAAGCAGCGCCTCTCCATCGCCCGCGCGCTGGTGCGCAAGCCGGAGATCTACATCTTCGACGACAGCTTCTCGGCGCTGGACTACGCGACAGACGCCAAGCTGCGCGCGGCACTGAAACAGGAAACGACGGCGGCGACCGTCTTAATTGTCGCTCAGCGCGTCAGTACGATTCTGAGCGCTGACCAGATCCTCGTGCTGGATGAAGGACGCCTCGTCGGCACCGGCACCCATCGCGAGCTAATGCAGACCAACGAGATCTATCGCGAAATCGTGCTGTCGCAGCTCTCAGCGGAGGAAATCGCATGAGCCAAGATCGTTCTCCACAGCGACCAGGAGGCCCGATGGGGCGAGGCCCGATGGGCGGTGGGCCAATGGGCATGATGGGCGTGCCTGTGCAAAAGGCCAAGAACTTCCGCGGGACGCTGCGGCGGCTGCTGGGATACTTCCGGCCACAGGTTGTGCGCCTGACCATTGTCTTTATCGCGGCGATTATCGGTACGGTCTTTAACGTGATCGGACCGAAGATTCTGGGATTGGCGACGACCAAGCTCTTCGAGGGCTTTGTGGCCAAGCTACGGCACATTCCTGGCGCGAAGATAGATTTCGACTATATCGGGCAGGTGTTGTTGATTCTGGCCGGGCTGTATGTACTCAGCGCGATCTTCATCTACGTGCAGCAATATATCATGGCTGGCGTGGCGCAGAAGATAGTCTATACCATGCGCAAGCAGGTGGAGGAGAAGCTTGGACGCTTGCCGCTGAAGTTCTATGACTCGCGCACGCACGGCGAGATCATGAGCCGCGCCGTGAACGACATGGACAATATCAGCAATACGCTGCAGCAGAGTGTGACGCAGTTGATCACCGCGGTGGTGACACTGGTCGGCGTGGTAGTGCTGATGCTGACGATCAGCTGGTTGTTGACACTGGTGGTGTTGGTGACACTGCCGCTGAGCATCATCGTGACGACCACGATTGCCAAGCGCTCGCAGCGCTATTTCGTACGCCAGCAGCGGTCGCTGGGTGAGCTGAACGGCCACGTCGAGGAGATGTTGACCGGACATCGCATCGTCAAAGCGTTTGGCCGCGAGGGCGAATCCGTCGCGGAGTTCGCTCGCCGCAATGCCAGGCTTTACGATGCAGGCTGGCGAGCGCAGTTCGTCACCGGTATGTTGATGCCGTTGATGATGTCGATCGGCAACCTGGGCTTTGTGCTGGTGGCGGTGATCGGCGGCATCCTGGTAACGCAGGGCAGCATCGCGATTGGCGATGTGCAGGCGTTCATCCAGTACGCGCGGCAGTTCTCCCAGCCTATCACCCAACTTGCAAGTATCGCAAACAGCATTCAGCTGACGATTGCTTCCGCCGAGCGCGTGTTTGAGCTGCTGGACGAGCCTGAGGAGATTCCCGAAGCGGCGGACGCCAAGGTGCTTGCCGAGCCGCGTGGCGCGGTGCAGTTTGAGCACGTAGATTTCTCGTACGCGCCGGAGACGCCGCTAATCGAGAACATGAATATCAATGTCAAGTCGGGACAGGTGGTCGCCATCGTTGGGCCAACGGGCGCAGGCAAGACGACGCTCGTGAATCTGCTGATGCGCTTCTACGAGCTGAACGGCGGCGAGATCTGTGTGGACGGTGTGAATATCACGGAGCTGCGGCGCGCGGATCTGCGCAAGATGTTTGGCATGGTGCTGCAGGACACATGGCTGTTCAGCGGCACGATTCGCGAGAACATCGCCTACGGCCGCGAGAACGCGACGGAGGAGGAGATCGTGCGAGCGGCGCGGGCGGCGCAGGCCGATCACTTCATCCGCACGCTGCCGGAAGGCTACGACACCGTGCTCAATCAGGAGGCGACCAACATTTCGCAGGGCCAGAAGCAGTTGCTGACGATCGCCCGCGCGGTGCTGGCGGATCCGGAGATCCTGATCCTCGACGAGGCGACCAGCAGCGTCGACACCCGAACGGAGATTCTGATTCAGAAGGCCATGACGGAGCTGATGAAGGGACGCACGAGCTTTGTGATCGCGCACCGGCTCTCGACGATTCGCGACGCCGATACGATTCTGGTCATGAATCATGGGCGCATCATCGAGCAGGGCACGCATGAGGAGCTGCTGGCGAAGGGCGGCTTCTACGCCGACCTGTACAACAGTCAGTTCGCGGCACGCGCCAAGGAGGAGAGCGCCGCCATCGTGTCGTAGCCGACAGACAGGCTAGATGTGTGGGAACGACCCGCCTCAGTGTTCGCTGAGGCGGGTCGTTTCGTCTTGGAGGTAATTGCGTCTGGACACAGCCAACGCTTGATCTTCGCGCGACGGCGAAAGGTCGTACTGAGGGCGATGTTCGTAGGGCCGTGAGGAACCACGTTTAGGACACGCGCTGGTCACTTTTCTACGGTCACGATGTGTGCCTGGATCTTGCCGTCCACGTTGACCGTGCCGAACCGCCGGGCGATCGCTTCCGCTGCGATATCGGTTGCTTCGTCGAGACGAGAGGGATCATGCGCCTCGATCTCGTTCCGCAGAGGAGTTCCCTGGCAATACGCGATTGCTGGGATCCGGCACGAGTGTGCCCGGCTGCGCGCTGCGACCGTGACGATGTCAGGCGACGCAATGAACCCTCCACGTGCGAGGTCGCGCTCAATGGTACGCCAGTCGTAGTAGCCATGAGGCGTACGCGCGAGAAAGCGCGGGGGATCATCAGGAAACATAGATGCGGTCGCCGTCGTCACGGTGTCGGCAAATTCGTTCTCCTCGATGCGATCCCAGACGCTGAAAATGAACACTCCTCCCGTGGTCAGTACACGACGTGCCTCCGAAAACGCCTTCGACTTGTCGGGGAAGAACATGACGCCGAACTGGCATACAACCGCGTCAAATGTCGCATCTTGAAAGGGCAGGTGCAGGGCATCCGCCTGGAGCCAGTCGACCGGGCGCTGCGTGCCGAGCGCGGAGGCATAGTCCAGCATTGGCTGATTCAGATCCGTCGCGACGATCGCGGTGCGCTCGCCGAGCGCGGATGCCAAAGCGCGGGTTACGACGCCCGTGCCGGCGGCAATTTCGAGCACGCGAGTCACCGATCGAAGAGCTAGTCGACTCGCCAGGTCAGCGGCGTAGGGCTCGAAGATCAGTGGGACGAGATAGGTCTCGTACAGTTGTGGAATTGAACCCGTGAATATGTTGTCGGCAGCAGGACCGCTCATGATGTGTTCCTCCTCGTCGATTCCACCCGCGCTAACATGAGCCTGGTTGACGCATTGAGATGACTGAGATGAATGTACACCACCTTCGCGTGGGTCCTAGTCGTGTATGGATCTGTTTGGGCCGCTATTCTATCATTACCTACCCACAGGCCGTATCAGACATCACGGCTTGTTGCGGCGTATTTGTGCGAGTCGATGCCCCAGCTGGCGACATGGCTGGGCACGATGCGGAGCATCTCGGGATCAGCGTCGGGCCAGATTGTCTGGCCATCGAGCAGCGCCTCGGCCTGGCCGCGCACCTCGATACCGCGAGGCTGGCCGGGCTGCGGCACATCGTCCACCACGAAGGCCACCAATCTGGTGCGCCGCGCGTCGCGAAACTTCTTGCTGCGACCGAACAGGTAGCCGCCGACGGCGATTGCGTCGCGCTCGCTATCGTAGCGGAAGCGCACGGGCACGACATGGGGACGGCCCTCGGCATCTACCGTGGCGAGACGTCCGAGGGACTGGTGGGTGAGGTAGGCGATTTCGGCGGGGGTGAAGACGCTCACAGGCGCTCCTTCTAATAGAATGACTGCTAGTCGTCGTCTCAGCCTTGATTTGCTCGCTGCACCGCGCGTGCAGACAGGTATCTCTGGCGATGCTATTCTACCGCACGAGAGTATGGTGTAGTAAAGGCAGGTGGCACTATCGCGCGTGCTAATCAGTTGTTGAAAGTGTGATAGCGCATGGCAGATCTTCACTGGCGCCTGTTCCTTGAGCAATGGAGCGAGGACATTCTGCGCTACGACCACGCGTATCGGCAAACGCTACCAGACGACGTCGTCTCGGGTGGGTGGCTAGGCTATCGCAGTGCCTCCGAAGCACAGCTACTAGCTGCCGAGCGACGGCTGAGAACTACGCTTCCACCATCCTATCGGTCCTTCCTCGCGGTTACCAACGGCTGGCGGATGACCTCGCCCTTTATCTATCAGGTGTGGGCGGTGGAACACATCGAGTGGACTGCTGTGCTCGACCCAGG
>DASVOW010001046.1:0-5031 GCA_036383155.1 Ktedonobacterales bacterium | reverse complement strand
AGACTGTCTGAAAACTCGTGGAGATGGCTCTAAACAGCTCACTTTCGCCCCATTTTGCCACGGAAGAGCGGCCTTTGGAGCAGCTTTGACGTCTCTCGATAGATCATAGGCCCCGCCTCGGGGAGTTTTCAGACAGTCTCTCATTCCTGAAGTGCGGGATACTTCACGCAGCGAGCTTGGACTTCATCGCCTGCGTCTCGTTGGGACACCCTTGCCTTCAGAGGGTCCCGCACCATGCTATACTTCACTCGTACCAGCGCCGAAGGACGAAGGCGACTAGCCACGCCCCACCACGCCCAGCCATATGCCACCCCGGCCCTCGCCGGGACGCCCTCGCGGCAAGCGCGCTCCACCCGCCCAACGCTTCCCGGCCGTCAAACTCACTTCATGACCCGTCGCACATGTCGCTTTTACTCAACTCAGCCGACGCAAACGAGAATGCTGGCTCTTTGCTGTGGGTTACAGTGTAAGCATAGAACGTGTTTGGTAGTATCGGCGAAAGTCGGGAGCTTCCAAGGGTCGTCCTGCCCCAAGGCGAGAGCCGAAGCTCACAGAGCAGTATAGGCATCCTGGCGTGGGGGATGCCAAAGCTATTCATTCCCTGATTGAAACCAGGGGCTTTCTGGCTGATCTAAGTAATTGCCCTCCTGTTGCATAGTAAGAAATAGAGGTCTCCCCATCGGGGAATGAGCCACCGTCACCACGCCAGGGAAAGGGACACCCGTGACTATCAGCGACACGCATGCGGAGCACGCGGAGGTTCCTGAGGCGCACGCGGAGATTGACGCCATCCGCCGCTGCCAGCAGGGCGACATCGCCGGTCTGGGGCTGCTGGTCGCATGCTACCAGGTCCCCGGCGTACGGCTCGCCTACCTGCTGACCGGCGATCACGAGCTGGCCGACGACATCGTCCAGGACAGCTTCCTGCTGGCCTATCGCGGCATCGGGCGCTTCCGACTAGGTGAGCCCTTTGCGCCCTGGTTCTACCGCATCGTGACCAACACGGCGCGCCAGCAATGGCGCTACGCACGACACCGCCACGAGGTCAGCCTTGACGCGCTGTCGCTGGAGGATGAGGCCGGGCAACAGCTCGGGGCGGCAGCGGACTCCTCGCACACCGACCGCGCCGACCCGGCCCAACACGCCGAGTGGGCGGAGTCGCGCACCGCGCTGCTCGCTGCCCTCGCCACGCTACCGCACAAACAGCGCGAGGCCGTGGTGCTGCGCTATTACTTCGGCTACTCCGACCGGCAGATCGCCGGCATTCTCGGTTGCCGCCTCGGAACCGTGCAGCAGCGCCTCCATGCTGGGCGAGCCAGCCTCCAACAGGCGATCCGCCGCCGCTATCCCTGGCTGCTCGGCTCTCTCACGACTATACCGACCAGCGAGTCCTAGGAGGCACCACGTCATGTCACACCAGAACCCGGATGCGTTCAACGAACTCGACGATGAGCTACACGGGCTCTTCGCTCAGGCAACCGCTCACATCGCTCCCCGGCACGACCTCGCGGCGAGCGTCCAGCAACGTCTCGCTCAGGGCGAGTCGATCCGGGCGGCGGGCGTGCACCGCTCGCCGCCCATCGCCGCCACACTCAGCGCCTTCGTCGTGGTCGCGCTGCTGGCCGGAGTCTTCCTCTGGTTCGGACCGGCTGGAATGCGCTCCGGCGCGACCGGCGCACCGACGCGGACGCTCAGCCCGGCTCCCACGTCAACCGCAGTGCCTTTGAGCGTCACAAGCGTCGATCTCTCGGTCAATCCCACCAGTATCGCGGGTACAACCTGTGGCAGCCGCGCCAGCTTCACCTATACCGCGGTCTTCCATACCCCGGCACACAGCGCTGGGGGCACCATCCAGTTTGCCTATACGCTCAACAATGGGCGCTCACAGACCACCGGCGCGGTGGCGGTGGGTGCCGGCGCGACCAGCACATCGTATACGTTCGGTAGCTCTGACACTCTCTCGGCGGACCACACCTATCCAGGCACGGCGGTGGTCATGGTCACCGCCCCCAACCATATCATCTCACCCTCGGTGCAGCCGAGCGGAGCCTGCGTGCAGCCAGGGGCATCGGGGCCATTCCAGGTGACCAGTGTCGCGATGACGGTCACCCCGACCAGCATCACTGGCACGAAGTGCGGGACGTTCCTCACCGTCACCTATACGGCGCTGCTCCATCTAGCCCCCAACGGTCCTGGGGGAACCATACACTTTGCATACACAGTCAATAATGGGCGAAGCTCCAACCCGGCGAGCATTACGGTCGCCCCTGGCCAGACGACAGCAAGCTACGCGTTTCGCTGGTCGGGCACTCTCCCCGCCGATCACACGTACCCAGAGCCGGGGGGCGTGATGGTGCAGAGCCCTAATGCTGTCACATCGTCGCTGCTTGGGCCAAGCGGTACGTGCAGTTAGACGTGTGCCAGAAAATACGCTAGAGCTGACCTGTCGTCTGTTCGGGTCGCCTGTTCGGATTGTCTGTTCGGACCAGCACCGCTGGGAGAGATCGCCTACACAATTGGCGGTGCGACACTGCCCTGCGCGAACGAAGGACATGCGCTATGTACGCCTACCGTCGTGTCGGAACGAATCTCCTGGCGTTGGGCACACTGATCTTGGCCTTGAGTTTGAGTCACCGTGGTCGCTGCGGAGGCCACTCCACGGGCAGCCGGTGGGGCGCCGGTTGAACCGAACACAGCGATCCTTGGCGACACCAGCATTGATGGCCCCTGATGGGCCGCCTTGTGGACCAGCAACCCGAGTGGCACAAAGCCAGCCCTGGCCGGCGTCCTCGCCTGGACCGGCACCGACCCCGGCCACTCCCTCACTATCATGCAGAGCAGCGATGGCGTCACCTACGGCGGGAAGATCACCTTCGCCGAGAGCTGGGATACCCGGCCCGCGGTGGCCGCGCCGTCGCCAGCATGGGAAGACTGTGGTAGATAGTCGCGTAGAGAAGACCTGCTAACTGCCGCACCCTTGCGAGGGGAGAGGAAAAGGACCATTGCGATGAGTCCTCTTCCTCCCCTAGCGCTCCTCTGCTTTCTCCCGCGCCAGGCGGTTGGGGTCTGCGACGCTGACGCTCCTCTGGGCCAGGGCGCCGCGCTGGACCCGCCGAGGGGCGCGCCCCCTTAGCGGGTCTAGCATGAGGTTCCGTCACGCTCCGCACGCGGCGGCTTGGCGACGCCGTGAATGTCCTCGCCCTAACACTGGCTCCCGTTCGATTGATATTGGATTTGCCCGTTCACAATATGGGAGTCGTAGCTGAACGTATATGTCGTCCCCAAGAACGTGTAGACTTCGCACTCGTGGTCGCTCTGCTCATGCACCGTGTCATTTTGGCCCAACCCGTGATAGCGCACCGTGAACGTATCGGTGACGATCAGCGTTGCGCCGTAATACACAGTCACGGATTGCACGACGTTGTAGACGTCGCTCTCATTTCCTGATGGGGTGGTCGTACTATTGACCACGCCTTTGCTCGCCAGGCAGATCGTGAACGCGCCCTCGACAAAGCACTGGGGATTATCATGAAGAACCGTTGCCCCATTCCCAGTATCAGCTCGGGCGTTGCTCACGCCGATACCCACTGCCATGAGCATCGCCACCAGCATAGCGGCAATCCCTGTGCGCAACCATCGTCGGTTCCAAGCCATCATGTTCCTCCTGGATTTCTTGTTGGGACCATGACTCCGCGGGTTAATGGTCCACCAGAGAAGCGCCTGACCTGTTTGGCAAGCGCTGGCGAAGCGAGCTGCTCACTTATTCTATGCGGCAGGACGGCAATTGCTTAGGTCAGGATGCCGCCAATGTGCTGACGGTTCCGTAGAGGGGGCTAAAGAGATGCTACGCTGGCGGGATGAGTACCAAGAGGATCCAGCTCGACTGGCGCGATTGGAGAGCGGGACGGCGGCGATAGTGGCAGCGCTGGGCCAGGGGTACGACAGCCGCTCAGAATCGGGCTACGACACGAGCTGCTCGCCGGCGTGCGACACGGTCAATACTGTCATGCCCAGCGACCGGGGTCACAGCGCCCGCTGCCCACCAAAAATGATACAGAATCCGACGCGGGGGCGCATCATCTCGCCGCTCGATTCTGTCTCGTCGTGATGGTCGCAAGATGCTGGAAAGCCGATGGTGGCGGACCATCTTTGAGGCGTTGATGGATCAGAGCAGCACATTCCTCCGCACTGAGCAGCGACGTGTCGACCTCCAGATCGTAGATTCCCGGCACATGGACGGCCTGCTGCCATAAACGCACTGCCTGTGGTATCGCACCATCATCGTCGTTGCCCGTGTGCCACGTAGCACGGCGGCGTTGCATGACCACCTCGAGCGGGCAATGGACACCCACGAATAATACTGGCAGGCCCTGTAATTGCCGAGCACAGTTGGGGAGGATCCCATGCGGGACAGAATAGCCATCGTGGTGCCCAACATCCACCACGACATTGAGCCCTAAGCGGCTGTGCTGTGCAATCGCCTGATACATCGCACGATACTGGATGACAACGAGCGGCTCGAGATCAGGGCGTTCACCGCCAGGCCGCAGCCCGATCCCAGGCTGGTAGCGTGTGGGAGTCATGGGCTTGTACCGATCGACTCCGAGATTGATCCATACCCCCGCAAACGTGTCCTGAATGACTGCCGCGATGCTCGACTTCCCCGATCGCGGAGCGCCATTTAAAATCACGATCTGACCGGGCATGTCTTTCTGTCTCATGCGTTTCCTCCAGAATGTCTGTTCGTGACCTCCATGTGGCATGGTACAGAGAGCAAGCAGCATGAGCAAAGCAGGCGAGGCTCGCCTCACATCGACGACGCAGCCGGACGGTTGCTCATCGATGTGAGAGGGCAAGGAGCGCGCGAGCGAGCCAGTGGCTAGCTGGACGCTACCAGGCATTCCAGCGGACGACGTTTTCGAGTGGCTCGCGCGGCGCGGGCTTGAAGTCGGTGCCGAGGGTGTAGGCGACGGGTAGGAGGGCGGTCTGGGTCGCCTTTTCATAGGGGATGCCCAAGAGATCGGCGACTTC
>DASVOW010001045.1:0-1629 GCA_036383155.1 Ktedonobacterales bacterium | reverse complement strand
GCAAAGACCACCTTCAGATGCAGCATCCCCGGCCGGATCAGATCGGCGGGATACGCTCTGCTGCCCGTAACCTTGCCCAGCGCATCGGGACGCGATAGTGAGGCGCCAATGACACCGGAGCTACCCGTAGCACGATAGAAGCTCTTCATACCCGCCCCTCCCCTGCGCTCACCACCGCATCCACAATCTTGCGGTAGCCGGTGCACCGGCAGATATTGCCGCTTAGTGCAACGCGCGCCGCCTCAGCATCCGGTTGCGGACATTCCTGCAGCAGCTTCGCCCCCGCCATCAACATCCCCGGAATACAGAAGCCGCACTGTACCGCCCCACTCTCGATGAACGCCTGTTGTAACGGATGCAATCCTTCCTCTGTGGACGACCCCACCTGCGCGAGCCCCTCGATAGTCGTGACCACCCCGTTGTGCGCCTGCACCGCCGGCACCAGACACGACATGACCGCCTGGCCGTTCAGCCAAACCGTGCACGCGCCACACTCGCCCTCGGCGCACCCCTCCTTTGTGCCGGTCAACCCAGCATCCTCGCGCAGCGCATCCAGCAGTGTCTTGCGCTGCGCCTCACCCCCAAGCTCGCGCTGCTGGCCATTGATCGTCGCACGAATGACCCCGCCGAAAGGCTCGCCACCCTCCACCTGAGAAACCGGCATCTCCAGCAACACTCTCCGCGCCGTCCAATCCCTCTCGCGTGACGCAGCATCCTCAGAGGCGACCTGTTCGAGGGCATCTGCCACCAGCGACTCGACGGTGGCGCGGCGGTACTCGGCTGATCCGCGCAGATCGTCAATCGGCGCGACATCCTGGCAGACGAGACGCCCAGCCTCTGCGCAGACCTCTCGCGAGAGGCGCTTGCCCACAAGATACCGTTCCGCCGTCGGCGCGCGCACAATCGTCGGGGCGACACATCCCAGCGCGATACGCAGATCGGCGACCACATCCCCATCGAAGCTGAGCACCAGCGCAAAATCGATCACCGAGATCGCCTGCGCCTGCCGCAGCCCCAGCTTGCGAAACACGCCCCGCTGGTTCGTGCCGAGCTTCGGCACACGAATCTCCCGCAGCATCTCATCTGCCCCGATCACGGTGCGCCGGAAGCCTGGGTAAAACTCGGCGATAGGCACGGCCCGCTCACCGGCCTGACTGGTCAGCACCATCTCCGCTCCCAGCACAACGAGCGGCGGAATTGTGTCGTTCGCAGGCGACGCGGTAATGACATTCCCGGCGATAGTCGCCCGCGCCCGTATCTGCGGCGCGCCAACTTCCCATGACGCCTGCGCCAGTGGCAGCGCCCACTCGACCACGAGCGGCGACGCCACGACATCGTTATGCGTCGTCAGCGCGCCGAGTGCGATATGGTCGCCGCCATCGCGAATATACTTGAGCTTGCGCAGCGCGCTGATGTCGATGAGCGTTTCCGTCGGCTTCACGCCGCGCTGCAATTCCACGAGCACATCGGTGCCGCCCGCCACGATGCGCGCACGTCCGGCATGCTCGCGCAGCATATCGAGCGCCTCCACCATGCTTGCCGGCTGCAAGTAAGTTCGCCACATTGGTTCCCGCCTTCCACAAACATCCACAGACAACATCGTCTCTGGGCACCCTGTCAGGCCAGCTC
>DASVOW010001044.1:0-2515 GCA_036383155.1 Ktedonobacterales bacterium | reverse complement strand
GTTGAGCGTCCAGCCTTTCTTCTTGCGAAGGTTGCCGAACCAGCGGAGCGCGCCGTCGAGCAGCGAGAGGCTGGCGTCCGCGACGATCAGCGAGGGATCAACGGTGAGCTGCGTCCCCAGCCCGTTGCAGTCGGGACACATTCCTAATGGCGAGTTGAAGCTGAAGAGCTGCGGAGTCAGTTCCGGGAAGCTGATGCCACAGTAGGGGCAGGCGTTTTGCTCGCTGAGCAGCATTTCCTTGCCATCGCCAAGATCGGCGAGCAGCAATCCATCGCCTGCGCGCAGCGTCGTCTCCACTGAATCTACCAGCCGGGCAAGGAACTGCGCGCGGTCTTCGTCCAGAGCGTCCGCATCGGGGATGCGCAGCCGATCGACGATCAATTCGATGGTGTGGGGCTTTGTCTTCGCCAGAGCGATAGTGCTGCTTAGCTCGACCACGTTGCCGTCGATACGTGCGCGCACGTACCCATCGCGGCGTGCTTGCTCGATTACCTCGGCGTGCGTCCCCTTGCGATTGCACACGACGGGCGCGAGTAACTGCACGCGCGTGCCGGGCGGCAGGGCGGCCAATTGCTCGGCGATGCTTTGCGCGCTCTGTGCAGAAACCGTGCGTCCGCACTGCGGGCAGTGCGCCGTACCGATGCGGGCGTAGAGCACACGGAGATAATCGAGGACTTCGGTGACGGTGCCGACGGTCGAGCGAGGGTTCTTGCTGACCGTCTTCTGCTCGATGGCGATGGCAGGGCTAAGCCCGCCGATGAAATCGACTTTGGGCTTCTCCATCTGACCAAGGAACTGGCGCGCATAGGACGAGAGCGACTCGACGTAGCGGCGCTGGCCCTCGGCGTAGATCGTGTCGAACGCCAGCGACGACTTGCCGCTGCCGCTGACGCCGGTGATGACGACAAGCTTATGGCGCGGGATGGTCACGTCGATATGCCTGAGGTTGTGCTGCTGCGCGCCACGAACGACGATATGCTCTGGCTCCATACGTTAGATATACTCCGTCACTCTACATGTGCGTGATGATTGTGGATGATTGTGGCTATCTCATGCATCCGAGGATACCGAACGTACTACTTCGGTGGGCCGCGACGAATACGCTCACGCATCGCCGCGACCGGAAGCTCACCCTTCCAATCCCAGCCGAAGCGCCACGGGCTGAGGTTCTCGCGCCACCACGTCACGCCCGCCGCCGCATACTCCCGCACGATTGCGCGGTCGCGTGCCACGTCGTCGCCTGTGGTGATGCCCCAGTGCGATACGTCGAACGGCACGGTGCTTGTGCGCTCCTGCCGAATGTAGGCGACGATCTCGGCGACCTGCTCCGGCGTCATCATGTCCGAAAACTGAGTGTCCGTGCGCAAGGGGACGACGCCATCCCAGCGCGCGGCACGGCGGAATGGAGCTTTGCGCGGCCAGACGCCGGCGACCCAGATGGGGATACGCGGCCTCTGCACGGGCGTGGGTTGGAATGTCAGTGTTCCCCGATCACCCTCACCACGTACGGTGTAATGCTCGCCGTGGTAGCTGAATGGCTCGCCGCTCCACAGGCCAGTCAACACATCCAACGATTCGTCGAGCATAGCCGCACGCTCCTTGAGGTCGGCCTGCTCGCCGAAATTATCCCATTCGGCCTCACCCCCGCCGATGCCAACGCCAAGGATCAGCCTGCCGTGAGAAAGCTGGTCGAGCGTGGCAGACTCGCGCGCCACTTTGGTCGGGCGGCGGCGCGGCAATGGAGTCACCATAGGACCGATGCGGATAGTGCTGGTCTTCACGGCGATTGCGGTAAGGGCAACCCATGTGTCGGCGATAGGAAAGCCATCCCACACAAGATGATCCCAGAGGAAGAAGCCGTCCCATCCGGCCTCCTCCGCTTCATAGGCGAGGTCCGCCAGGAGACGCACATCGGCGAAGGGACCAAAAGGCGGGATGTCTACCGCGAACCGCACGGGTCGCTCCTCTCACATATCATTTCACATATCATTGCTCACCGGTAGCGCGCTCATCAGGTCGCGTTACCGGTGGGCATCACCATACAGATGCCATCAACCGTCAGCAGGAGTGAACTATCGTCAACTTGGTCGCGTGTCGCACGTGCGACTCGTGGATCGCTGGGGCAAGTCGTTCCGCGGTGGTGATCAGGAGTAGCGCGACACGCTCGCGAGTGGAAGGGTGCTGATCGAGCTTCTTCGCCTCATTCAGCAGGACCGATTGCGCCAGGTGGCGCTCTATCTCTGCCTCGCGCATCTTGCGCTGGTACTCCAGCAGGTACAGGTTGACCATCGTCGTTTTCCTCGATTCTTGCGGGATATACGGGTTGCTCAACGAGTCGGTCATGCGTTCCATATTCAACATACAGAGCATACCTTACCATTCCTGACACCTTCTGTCATGATTTCATGCTATGCTGAACATCGGAGAGATACCCACGGGAGAATGCCTATGCGCGCGGATCGCCTTCTTTCGCTCCTCATGTTGCTGCAGGCACGTGGGCGCATGACCGCCGAGG
>DASVOW010001043.1:0-2275 GCA_036383155.1 Ktedonobacterales bacterium | reverse complement strand
AGGTTTGGACGCGACCAACCATCTGGCCGTTTTGATGCGCGGCAGCGCGTACGCCTTTTTCATCAACAATCAGTAGGTCGGGGCTTATCGTGACGATGGCGGCCCGACGAGCGGACACGTGGGCATGTTTGTCGATATCTTTGGCGGAACGGCGTCCTACACCGATCTGGCGATCTACCCCGCCCCGCCGCCCACGCTCCTCGCGCCGATCTAAGTATGTGCGGGTAAGTTCTTGCCCTTCTTGTACTGATAGGGGGCACGCTTGTAGGAGTCTGTGGCGCCGACCGGACGACCAGATCGGCGTCCAGTCGGCGGCTTGCGGTGGCCATCGAGGAACCACTGCGGCACCTCGTCGACGATGGTGCAGCCCGTGCCACCCAGGTGGTGCAAGCCACTGACGATGTCAGCGACGAAACCGCGCAGGGTGGTGATGGGGTGGCTGCGGGCATCGCGCTTGAGCCAGCGCCACTCGCGCTCCTTGGGATTGAGCTGGGGCGCATACTTGGCCAACCAGTGGACGTGCAGCCAGCCAGACCGGGCGGCGAGTGCCTGCAGGCTGGCCGCGCTCGTATGGGCCGAGCCGTTATCGAGCACCACGTGGATCTCCCGCTCCACCTCCCGCTGGTGCGCCTCCAGCAGCTCCAGGTAGCGCAGGAACCCGGCGGTGTCCTGGGCGACGCGCACCAGTTCGAGGCGTGCGCGTCCCAGCGCTTCGACGCTGCCAAACACGGTGACGCGCCGATTGGTGCCGACCCCAGGCAGCGTGGGTTGCTGGCCGCGGCGGTGCCACGTCCGGCACAGATAGGGATTGGTCTCCAGATGGGTCTCGTCCTGGAAATGCAGCTCGTAGCGCTCCGGCTCCGCCCGCACCTTTTTCCCCCAGTGCCACCAGCTCGGCACGGCTGGCGGCGACGGCCGCGGGGTCCTGGAGATGGCGCAGCGTGTGCTTGGGCCGTCCGCAGACCCAGCCGTGCTGCGCCAGCAGCACGCGGAGCCACCCGGCACAGAGGTGGATGCCGGTCTGCTGTTCCAGGTAGCTGGCCAGGCGCTGGGAGGTCCACACATCGAAAGCCAACCCCAAAGCAGTCGGTCCGATCTCCAGGGCGGTCTCCAGGGCCGCCAGATAGCGTGAATCCGCCCGTACCGGCCGGCCGGAGCGGGGGGCATCATGCAGTGCCGCGATGCCCCCAGCAGCAAAACGCGCCAGCCAGTGCGCGACGGTCTCACCCGAGCGCCCGCTCCAGCGCGCAATGCGCCCCAGGTCGTCGCCCAGCGCCGCCGCTTTGACCATCTCCAGCCGTTCGCGCACGCGTCGCGTCAAATCCGTGCGCCGCAGCTCGGCCTCCACGGCCTGACGCTGCTCGGCCGTGATGACCAGCGCCGTAGTCGTGGGTTCCGTTTCGTGAGCGTCCATCTGCGCGCTCCGCTTCTGCTCTGCCTCCTGTTCGGCGTCCTCACAGGGTACCTGGGCGCAGACTCCCGCAGATCGCGTGCCCCCAAATTTACCCGCGCATACTTAGAAGTCAACTCACAAATCCCCAAGTTCGGCTGGATGCCAGTTCTGATGGGTGTCCGGTTGGTCCACAACAATGTATGATACAGTTTCTTGTGATCGATGGTTCAGTAGACGCCCACCGCTCTGAGAAATCGAGGGACTGCGTATATGGCCGAGAATACTCATGGTTCGAGGTCGAGAAGGACAGACTCGTCCGACCTCAAGACGAGGCTCGCCGACCTCTTCCGCCAGATTGCTGAGGATCATCACACCGCGTACAAGGCCACCGACGGCGTCGATCCCGATTGGTCGATCTGGTACGCCGATCACCTGCGCGAGCAAGGGCTGGAGCAACTGCTCGACGCCACACTGCTCAAGAGCGACCTGATCTACCTCCTCGTCCTCGCCGACAAGCAGCAGAATGCTGAAGCGCCGGGTGCTCACTGGGAGCGGTACTACGCTGACTTCTTCATCAGCCGCTATCTGAAATAGCATCGATGCGTTAGAACTGTGTATGAGATAGCTTCTAGCACACGCGTATGCAGTAGAGCAGACGCATCACAGAGGGAGAATCGACGTGAGCGACGACACACAACCTGACACAAAGACCCTCTTACAAACCCTCCTCCAAGAGGAAGCAGAGATCCAGTTCACCGAATTCACCAACGACACAGCCTGGCGCATCGGCAGCCGCTTCGTCGAGGTGGCCCGCCAGGAGTCGCTAGGCGTCGCCATAGACATTCGCCGCCACGGACACCAGCTCTTCCACGCCGCGCTCCC
>DASVOW010001042.1:0-4725 GCA_036383155.1 Ktedonobacterales bacterium | reverse complement strand
CACCTACGCCCACGCTTCCTTCAAGAGAGACGTCGCCCAGGCATCACAGCTTCTCGCCAGTGCCGGCTACACCAAGGGTTCCGATGGCTACCTCGTAGGGCATAACGGTAAGCGGCTGTCCATCACGGCGAGCGGCGTGTCGGGCTACACCGACTGGGACTCCAATTACCAGATTATCCAGGCGAGTCTCAAGGATATCGGCATCGAGGTGAAGGTCACCGATCATGAGCCCGACACCGTCCAGCAGGATCTGCAGAACGGCAACTTCGACATGGCCATCTGGTACGAGACCCCCGGGCCTTCTCCCTACTACATCTACCAGGGGGCGTTGGACAGTGGCAATACCGCCGCCATTGGCCAGTCGGCGACCACGAATTTCGAGCGCTGGAATGATCAAGCCACAGATGCCTTGCTGCACCAGTTCAACAGCACCACTGACCCCGCCAAACAACAGCAGGCCATGTTTGGCATCGAGAAGATTGTGATGGAGCAGCTCCCGGTGCTCTTCCTCGTCAACGAGCCCTACTGGTACGAGTACAACACGCTCAAGTATGACGGCTGGCCCGACAAAGACAACCTCTATGCCGAGCCATCGCCATACTCGTACCCGGATGACGAGATGGTGCTCCTCAACCTGCACCAATAGCGGCAAATACGACACAGCGCGCCTCGTTCGCGTGGAGCGGCTGGGACAGGATGCACCTGTCTTGTCCCAGCCCAGGCTGACACCAGGGCAGCCGCGGTCACTGGCCCCACGTGCTGCTTCGCACATCATCCGTTTGAGGAGGGCAAACATGCGCCACTTGATCCGGCGTGTCAGCCTCTATCTCGTTGCGCTCTGGGCCTCTGCCACCCTAAATTTCCTCATCCCGCGCCTCGCGCCCGGCGATCCGGCGCGGGCGCTCCTTGCCCGCATGCATGGCCGCATCTCCCCGGCTGCGCTTCAGGCACTTGAAGCGCAATACGGCATCAGCCATGAGTCGCTGTTCTCGCAGTATCAGCAATACATCGCCAATTTGCTGCACGCCAATCTCGGCACCTCATTTGCCAACGCCGAGCCCGTGACCAACGTCATCGCCCGCGACCTGCCCTGGACGCTGGCCCTCGTCGGGGTTTCGCTCATCATCAGCTTTGTCGTGGGGACGCTCCTGGGCGTAGCTGTTGCCTGGTGGCGCGGCTCCGCGACCGACACCATCCTCATGCCGTTCTTCACCTTCATCTCCGCCATTCCCTATTTCTGGTTCGCGCTCGCCCTGGTCTTCCTGCTGGGCTACGTCTTGAACTGGCTGCCCCCCAGCGGGGGATACGACATCTATAACTACACGCCGGGTCCGGACCTCGGATTCCTCCTCTCCGCCGTGAGATATGCCATCTTGCCCGCCTTCACCATCGTCATCGGCTCGATAGCCGGCTGGATGCTTGGCATGCGCAATATGATGATCACCACGCTCTCCGAAGACTACGTGCTGATGGCCGAAGCCAAGGGCCTGACCCGCTGGCGTGTCATGATGACCTACGCCGCGCGCAACGCGATCTTGCCAAACATCACCAGCTTCGCGCTCTCGCTCGGCTTTGTCGTCAGCGGCTCGCTGCTCACCGAGATCGTTTTCAACTATCCCGGCATCGGCTATGCGCTCGTCCAGGGCGTCCACAACAAAGACTATCCCGTCATTCAGGGGCTCTTCCTGATCATCACCGTCGCGGTGCTTGTCGCCAACCTGCTGGCCGACGTGGTCTACGTAGTGCTTGATCCCCGCGTGCGCAGCGAGAGAGGGTAGCGAACAGTGAGCATATCATCGTCAACGTCCCCTCTAGCGGTCGAAGCCGCCGACGAGCAAACGCTCGGCGCGCGCCTACGCGGCCTGTGGCATGTCCTCACCGCGAACCGCAAGGTGACGATTGGCCTCATCATTGTGACCTTCTTCGTGTTGGTCGCGCTCGTTGGCCCGTTCTTCGTCACCTTCGATACCAACGCCTTCGGGTCCGATCTCAACGCTCCTCCTTCGCCCGCCCATCTACTGGGAACCACCAGTTACGGCCAGGATGTGCTGGCGCAAATGATCGTCGGCACGCGCGTCTCGGTCGCGCTCGGTTTCATCACCGGGATCGTCGCCACCATCATCTCGGTGATCGTCGGCCTGGTCTCTGGCTACTTCGGTGGCTGGATCGACGAAGGTGGCTCGGTGCTCTCGAACGTCTTCCTGGTGCTGCCTGCCCTGCCGCTGGCGATTGTCCTCACCTCGTTCCTACCCTATAAGGGTCCCCTGATCATTGGCTTCGTCCTCGCCATTACCGGTTGGTCGTGGGGCGCCAGAGTGCTACGTGCGCAGACGCTCTCGATGCGCGCTCGCGAGTTCGTCACCGCTGCCAAAGTGACCGGCGAGCCGGCATGGCGCATCATCTTCTTCGAAATCTTCCCCAGTGAGATCGGCGTCGTGGTGGCACAACTCTTGGGCACGATCATCTACGTCATTCTCGCCGAGGCTGGCCTGGAATATCTCGGTCTGGGCGATGTGGGCAGCGTGAGTTGGGGCACGATGCTCTACTGGGCCGGCAACAACGATGCGCTGCTCCTGGGATCGTGGTGGTGGTTCGTGCCGCCCGGCCTGTGCATCGCCCTCCTGGGCGCCGGGCTGGCATTCCTGAACTTTGGCATCGATGAGATTGCCAACCCCCGCCTGCGCACAACACCCGGCCCGAAAGCAACACGCGGCACCGGTCCCGATGGCGCTCGCATCGAGGACATTAACTCCGAGGGCACCGGCTCCAAAGACTCCAAGAAGGCGGTGGAGGTATGACCATGACACATTCCACCGCCGCGCACCCGACATACTACGACACACAACAGCCGCTGCTCGAAATCCGCCACCTCGATGTGGACTACTATGCCGCGAATGGCGCCGTCCATGCCGTCTCAGATGTGAGCCTCACGCTCAGGCGCGGCCACATCTTGGGCCTCGCGGGCGAGAGCGGCAGCGGCAAATCCACCCTTGCCTATGCTGTCACACGCTTGTTGCGCCCGCCTGCTGCCATCACCGGTGGCGAGATTCTCTACTATCCCAATCCCGCCCGTCAGCGCCCCCACTGGACGGCCCCCGAGCACCTGACGGGAGAGCAGCCCTTCGATATACTGGAGTTGAGCCCCGCGCAGCTCCGCACCTTTCGCTGGAATGAGATCTCAATCGTCTTCCAGAGCGCCATGAACGCGCTCAATCCCGTGCTGACCATCGGCGCGCAGATCACGGATGTGCTGCGCACCCACGCCCCCCGCATGCGCCAGCAAGAGCGCCGCGAGCGCGCCGTCGAGTTGCTGCGCCTGGTGGGCATCGCCCCTGATCGCCTCAAGAGCTACCCCCACGAGCTGAGCGGCGGCATGCGCCAGCGCGCCATCATCGCCATCGCTCTTGCCCTCTCCCCCGAGCTGATCATCATGGACGAGCCGACCACCGCGCTCGACGTGGTCGTGCAGCGCGAGATCCTGCTGGAGATCATGGAGCTACGGGAGCGGTTGAACCTCTCGATCATCTTCATCACCCATGACCTCTCGCTGCTCTTAGAGATCGCCGACGAGATCGCCATCATGTACGCCGGGCGCGTCGTCGAGACGGCCGCTGGCCAGGACCTGCAACACCACCCGCGCCACCCCTACAGCTACGGCATGCTCAACTCGTTCCCCAAGCTGCACGGCCCCCACCGTGCCATGATGGGCATCCCTGGCTCGCCGCCGGACCTGCGCGCGCTGCCGCCGGGCTGCGCCTTCTCGCCGCGCTGCCCGATGGCCTTCGACCCGTGCTGGTCCGTGCTGCCTCCCTTGCGCCCGCCACAGGCGCAGACACCCGAGCTGCGCGTCGCCTGCCATCTCCACGACCCGCGTCACTATTCCGGCGAGCCGCCCACCCAGCAGGAGTTTGCCGCGCGCTACGAAGCGGCCTACGCCCAGGCGCGAGGAGAGGGAGCCGCCCAATGAGCATCGAACACCGCCACCCCTCCGCCTCCAATGCCCAGCCGCTGCCGGCGACGCCTGCCAATCTCGCGTCGGCCACCACTGGCACGAGCGCCGCGCCCATCCTGCAAGCCGACCACCTGCGCAAGTATTTTCCCGTACATGGGCTGCGCATCGGCGCACCGAAGCGCGTGGTCCACGCCGTCGAAGACACCTCGCTCGCTCTCTATCCCGGTCATGCGCTTGCTCTGGTAGGCGAGAGCGGCAGCGGCAAGACGACCGTGGCGCGCATGCTCGCGCGCCTCTATGAGCCGACCGCCGGGCGCATCCTCTTCAAGGGCGCGCCCGCCACCAGCAACAGCCGCTCCGCTCTGCTGCAGTACAGGCATCACGTGCAGTTGATCCTTCAAGACCCCTTCTCCTCGCTCAACCCCGTGCACACCGTGCGCTACCACCTCAGCCGTCCCCTGCGCATCCACGGTGGCGCCCTCAATCGCGCTGGCGAGACACAGCGCATTCTCGAATTACTGGCAAAGGTCAACCTGACGCCCCCCGGCCAATTCATCGAGAAATTCCCGCACCAGCTCAGCGGCGGCCAGCGGCAGCGCATCGCCATCGCCCGCGCCCTCGCCGCCCGTCCAGCCGTGCTGCTCGCCGACGAGCCCGTCTCCATGCTCGACGTCTCCATCCGCCTCGATGTCCTCAACCTGCTGCTGCGCCTCAAAACCGAGGACCGCCTTGCCGTGCTCTTCATCACCCACGACATCGCCAGCGCCCGCTAC
>DASVOW010001041.1:0-6322 GCA_036383155.1 Ktedonobacterales bacterium | reverse complement strand
CCCACAACGTGCATGTCGGCAGCCCACGCACGCCGCGCGGCTACCACGGCGAAGAGTTCATCGTCAATGACGAAGACGACGAGGCGGAGGACCATCGCGAGGTGGAAACGCATGCCCCACTACACATGTGGGGACGCTTCCTGAACAAGCGACGCTAGATCAGCAAGCGCTACTCATCCATGAGCAGAAACTCGCCCTCCGCCAGGTCCAACCCATCCTGGTTCCGGCAGCGCGCGCGGATGCGCAGCGTATGCCCCGCCGCGTCATACTCGACAAGCTCGGTAGTCAGACTCAGCACGTCGTCAGTGTAGATTGGCGCGGAAAAGTGTATATCCTGCCGGACGAAGCGCGCCAGCTCAGGGCGCGGCGTGTGATATGCGACAACCGACGCGAGCAGCGCCACCAGTAATGGATAGGGAGCAGCTTTGCGCGGCTGCCGCACCGGTACAGCCGGTTCCTCAGGCTGCACCTGCTCCAGGCGTGTCACCAACTCGAAGAGGGCGATATCTGCTTCCGAGACTTGCTTGGTAAAGGTCGTAACAACCCCTACCTGTCGCGTGCCAGGGTTATTCACCGAGAGTCCCTCTAGGATGGAGATCAGACATATACAATTATCGCGAGTATAACACTCTCATCTACGCGCGACAACCGCATATCTGCCTACATACGCGGCGTATGCAGGTCTTGCCTCCTCGTAGTCTCGTAGTAAGGAACAGCCCGCGGCAGTACATACGGCGAGAGAACGCCTCTGAAGCAGAGAGGAGGATCCCTATTCGCCCTGCACTTTAAGCCCTTGCTTCTCTACCTGCTCACGCAATTTGAGCAGCCCCTCGATCAGTGCTTCGGGGCGAGGGGGACACCCTGGCACGTAGATGTCCACTGGCACAAGCGTATCGACGCCTTGTACCGTGTAATAACTATCGTAGAACTCACCCCCCGAGCTGGCACACTGGCCCATCGAGATGACCCACTTCGGATCAGGTATCTGCTCATACAAACGCACAATCCGCGCTCCCATCTTCACACTGACGGTGCCTGCCACGATCATCACGTCTGCCTGACGAGGACTGGAGCGGAATATTTCTGAGCCGAAGCGATCCAGGTCATAGTTAGGGCTCGTCGCCGCAATCATCTCCATCGCGCAGCACGCGAGTCCGAACTGGAAAGGCCAGAGCGAGCGGCTCCGCGGAAAATTCTGCGCCCACTGGAGCAAGTCGCCCAGGGTCGTAAGGAGCACATCCGGCTCCTGGCTTCCAGGGGTATACTCGCCCGGCTGACGGAGCTGTGTCAGGGCAATGTGGCGACGTCCGATGAAATCTTGCTGTGCTGTCATATCTGTCCTCTTTGCCTCGCTCGCCACCTACCCGTCGGATGCACGAGCTCGGCAGGGTTGACGTGCCTCAGCGCGTCAATGTAGGGGTGTGCTGCACATATGACGAGATAGCCAGCGGCGCTGTGACAGGCACCCACAAATTACAGCGGAGAGCCAAATGATTGCGCTTTCATTTAGCTCTTCCTTTCATCGCATCCATCACAGGCATATTCTTCCATGAAGCCACCTCGTACAGGCCCACTCCTGTAAATGTGGAAATTCCGTGAGCGAAAAGCGGACACATCGGTGAGCGGCATGCTCCCTTTTTGGGGAGGAGCCACTCACCAACGTATCCGGATTCCAACCATAGAATTCCCACATTTACCACCATGGGACCTATTCAAAGACCCTCTTGGCGAATGTTTCCATCACTGCGGCAAGCTGTTTGGGATCTCCATAGTAGCTTGTATGGCCCTGCCCGCTCAGAGTAATGCGCTCGACCCTTGGAAGGACATCAGCCACCGCGGCGACCATTTCCTTGTTAGAGTCGGGGCTCCGCTCTCCACAGACCATTGCGACGGGCAGGTTCAGCTTGGAATAAGCATCAAGGCGCACACCAAGTCGTTCCATTGCTTCCAGGTCGTCGATCTGGCATGGAATGAGCCGACGGTATTCGGGCACCAGCGCAGTAAGCGCACCGGCGGCGTTCGCCCAAAAGCTCGGCCAACCAGCGATATACTGCGAGAAAATCCCGATGGCTCTGCCCGGCTTGCCTTCCGCGAGCGCCTGCCTCGCACACCTCAGTCCCTCGCCCACCTCGCCGTTACGCTCGATCCGGTCTCCCGACAGGTGAAGGCCACCAGCACTGTTGATCACGCATGCTGGCTCGTAGATCATCCCACCGACGAACGACGACGGCGAGGCGACGAGCGCTTCGAGCGCGACCGGCCCGCCCGAGGAGTGGCCGAAGAGCAAGACGGGCGTCCCAACCGCCTTCACGATTGCAAGCACGTCGGCGACCTCGTCCGCGACTGTGCATGGCGAGCCGCGACGGGGGTCCGTTTTGAGATCAAGTCGGTATTGGCGGCGATAAAGCCGTATGACCCGGTATCGCCTTCCCAGTATGGCCGCAACCCGTGCGTAGCTCTTGGCGGTGTGCATTCCCGGGTGCAGGATGAGAATGACTCGTCCCTCTCCCTCAGCCTCTGCACGAACGCTTGTTCCGTCTGCCGCTGTGCCGATCAGCAGGTTGGCTTCACCTGCGCCGCGTTGACGCTTCTCCATATGCTGCTCCATGTGAATCTTCTCCTTATCATCGATAAGGAGTTCGCAGTGATATACTACCTTATCAGTGATAAGGAGTCAAGTATGAGCCCAAAAGCTATGAATGAAGAAAGCCGGCCATCTCTGGACCGATCGACGGTGGTACAGGCAGCCTTGGAGCTCCTCAAAAGGGTCGGACTCGACGGCTTGACGACCCGCCGTCTCGCAGCCGAGTTAGGAGTCAAGTCGCCCGCGCTCTACTGGCACTTCCGAAACAAACAGGAGCTCCTGGACGCGATGGCCGATGCATTGGTTCGGGGAGCAGAGATGGGCCCGCCGCAGTCCGGTGAGACGTGGCAGGAGTGGCTTGCACGCCGCGTGCGCGCCTACCGCACATCTCTGCTTGCCTACCCGGACAGTGCCCGCATCGTCACTGAGGCACGGCAGCTCAGCCCTGCCACCATTCGCGCATTTAATGCGGAGCTTCAGGCGATGGTGGCCCTGGGCTTCGATCCCGTTCAGGCACTCCGCACGATCACCGCGCTCACCAACTATGTCAACGGCTTCATCCTCCAGGAGCAGAGCTCGCGGCAACCCGCGACAAACGTACCCGTTCCCCGTGACGGTCTCGCAGAGCTGTTGAGTGAAGGGGATGCAGCTCCACTTCTTGTCGCGTTTGCCGAAGGTGGGAGTCCTTACAACGAAGAGTCTTTTGAGTACGGGCTTCAAGCCCTGATTGAAGGATGCGCCGCCGCATTGCATCGCCGCGCCTCGCGCAAGGACGCAATGAGCCGCTCGTCCTCCTCGGCGAGTGAAAAGTCAGTTTCCGATCCAGGACAATAAAGGAGCCTGCTGTCGATGAGAGCATGCTCACAATTCGCATCCCGCCCCTACCGGAGACGACCGCCCCAGCCAGAATAGGAGAGTGTGGGTACACCAACAACTCCCCACACGCACTGACAGCATCACCGCTCAAAAGGGGAACGACGATGAGCCTCGACGATCAACTGACAGAGATTCTGACGCAACTGGGCGTCGTGCTGGAGGAGCCCACGAGCGGACAACACGAGCAGAGCGACAAGAAAGCGCGCTACGAATACGGCGTGCGCCGCATGGATTCCGATACATCAATGGATGGGTCGGGCAAGCCAAGCCCATCTGCCACAGGTGAGGATGACGACTCAGACCCAATCGAGGACGATCCGAGTATTGAGGCTATGGCGGAGATTTCCCTGTTTCAGACATCGCGCGAGCACTATGGCGTCTTCTACCGGCTCGATCTCGTCGGCGGGCTGCCACACCTGCGCGTCTTCATGCCAGAAGACGAGGGCGCGCTCAAGATGCGCTGCTACCTTGCGCGGGCCACGCTCGGCTCCCCCCTGCACGACTGGTTCCTCTCGACACGCGCCCACGACGGCTCACAGGCCTACGAAGATGCCCGCGACACCGCGCAGCAGCACCTGCTCTTCGCCGCCGGTGAGCTGATGAAGCGCCTCTTCTGGACGGGCGAGATCGAGCAGATGCGCTTTCCTGACGAGATCGACGTGCTGCGTCTCGCATAGATCAACACCAGCTCGTCTGGCGCGAGGGGCTCTCACGCTTGACGGCCTTCTGCCTAAGACGTATGATCATGTGAAACGGGCGCTTCCTCGCGTGGAGATACGCAATGTACATGTCAGAGAATGCCGCGGGATGGAGAGTGGGTTAATGGCAACGGAGCCAAGCGAAGCTGACGCCACACCACGCCGGGCAGACCATCATACAGACCGCAACACGGAACAGCAGGCGGAAACGCAGAATACGCTTCCACTGACCGACGACGACTACGTGCGCCTGGCTCATTTTCGTCACACAGTGCGCCAGTTTTCCCGGCAGACGGAGCTGGAGGCCCGCAAGCTCGGCTTGACGCCGCAGCACTATCAGCTGATGGTCGCCATCAAAGGGTTCCCCGGCCGCGAGTGGGCAAACATCAGCGAGCTCGCCGAACGGCTACAGATCCGGCACAACGCCGTCATCGGCCTGGTCAATCGTGCCGAAGCGCGCGGGCTGGTTGTGCGCCGGCAGGATGCCGACCGGCTCGACCGCCGTGTGGTACAGATCCACCTCACTCCAGTCGGCGAGCGAGCGCTGCAGGTGATGGCCGCAGCCTTGCATGCAGAGCGTAAGCGTGTGCAAGAGTCGCTGGATGCACTCATGCACGAGTCCGACCCACACGCATAACTGGAAAAGAAGCCTTTACTCCTCGGTTGGAGGACCCATCTGCGGCCGCGGCATAGAAGTCACCGGCGCGCGCTCCTCCGACGCAGATACAGATGGCGCAGCCGCTTCTGCCGGTGTCCGCGATGCTCCTTCAGATGTCCCTTCCCCATCAGACGTAGCGCGCCGCTCCACCGCCCGGCGCCGCAACCGCAGCGCGAGATCGATCACGATCAGCGCCGCGACCGCTCCCAGGTGAACGGCGAGCTGCTCCTCCGATGAAAGCGCGACGTGCGCCTGCACGAATGGGTCTTCGAGAATGAGGCTTGCAGCTGTCCATGCGAGTACCAGCGACGCCAGATCGATCAGCCATGCCAGACGGTCAATGATCATCGCCACAACCGAGCTGGCGACAAAGAGCAACACCATGCTGAATCCCACGCCGATGACCAGCAACGGGACGTTGCCGCGTGCCAATGCGCCGACGGAGATAACGTTGTCGAGGCTCATACTGACATCGGCAAGCAAAATCGTCAGGATGGCCGGCAACAGATGATCGCTGCTCGTGCGCAGAAAGCGATTTTCACCCTCGGGCAGCAACAGGCGAACCGCGATCACACAGAGGATCAGCCCCCCGGCAAATTGCAGATATGCAATTCTAAGCAGCTCGGTGGCAATGGTGGCAAGTACCAGCCGCAGCACAACAGCGCCCACGCCCCCCAGAATGATAGCGAAGCGCCGTTGCCCTCGTTGCAGCCGGCTGGCAGCCGCGCCGATGACCAGAGCGTTATCGCCGCTGAGCACGATATCGAGCAGCGCAATACCACCTGCCAGCGCGATAATACTCACAACACCATTCATCGCCCTACACCTTTCGCCTCGGCGCGCACCTTGCACATAACCTCATACCTCTGTACTCATGGCTCGCCTCACATTTAGAACGCGCCGGGATCGTGGTATCACGGTTGTTCCTCGTGTGAATACCACGAAAATACGCAAAAATACTGGGACAAGCCGTCCATCATGTGTATGCGCGCGATGAACGACGATCGCCAGCGGCAAGCTGGCATAGCATTTGCTATAGCATTCGAAGTGATTTCTACTCAACACTGCGGCAATGACGTCTGAATGGACACAGCCGTCTCCCACGACCTGCACAGCAAGGAGATTGGCGTCGAGTCGCAATCAGGCGTGGGAGAGCATGTGCATGCTGACACGGATGCTGACAGCCCGGCTGGGCCAACGCTGGGCAACCGGGAGGTCCACCTTTCTGCGGCGGCCGCTAGCCGTTCTGCTCTTGACGGTCTTGTGGCTTGCCCCCGTCCTCATGGCAGGAGCCTGGGTCAGCACACGGCCAGCGCACCACAGAGCGGCCGCCCGAGCTAGCACCGTCGTCGCCTCGAATACCTCGTTCTGGACGCAATGGGAGCACGTGACGACCACGACTAATCCCCGTTTTACCCTCCCACAGACCTCCGCATCGCTCGTCATCGACCCCGCCTTTGCGGGATACTATGCCGTCCACGCAGGCGCCACGTTGCTCGGCCCCGC
>DASVOW010001040.1:0-2841 GCA_036383155.1 Ktedonobacterales bacterium | reverse complement strand
AAGTCGTAGTGAAGATGCTCATAGAGCAGGACGGCGAGCAGATCCGCCGCCGACATCGAAGACGAAGGATGCCCCGAACCGGCGGCTGTAGTGGCGCGGATGCTGTCGACGCGCAACTGCTGCGCCAGCTCGTGCCATTCTTGTGTGGAGGCCATTACATTCTCCCCTCATGTACGTAGAAAGCGTCTACGTAGCCTGGCTACATAGCTATGTTCACCTGGACATGTCCAGCGTGTCACGCATGCGACTCGCTATGGCGTGTCGTCGCTTGCCAGCACATCATCTGTGTGTGTCGCCGTTCCACGCCGCAGTGCGCGTGCCACCACACCAGGCAGGTCACTTGCCAGCTTGGAGTTAGCGATGACGCTGGTCGCGCCGGCCTGGCGGGCCTCTTCCTGGGTGGCAAGATCGACGTGTGATCCAAAGGCGACCACCGGGATGCCCACGTCGCGCGCCGCGACGATGCCCGCGCGCCAATCAATGCCGCGCGCCGCCGTGTTCACCAGCACGAGAACAGGCCGCTCGTCCGCGAGGGCCTGTGTGAACGCGGCGATCTGGCGTACGGTGCGCGTCTGGTAGCCGGCGTGCTTGAGCGTGTCGGTGACTTTGACCGAGAAGAAGAGATCGGAGTCGAGCAGCAGTGCGCGGCGGGGTGATTCGCCGGCGCGCGTGGCTTCGGCTTGCGAAGAAACAGGTTGTTGCTGCTGATCGCTCATGGCTCAGTCGTCCGAACGCTCATAGACGGGGCGGCGAAACTGCTCGGCCAGCTCATCGTTGATCAGGCGGGTGTTGTGCCACTCGGCGGGCGTGAGCACGTGATGGCCACCACGGCAGTAGGGTTTGGCGCACTTGCGCTCGTGGCTCGTCTCAAAGACGAGGTTGTCGCCTTCGACGGTGAGCCAGATGTGTTTGCGCGAGTAGCCGTCGCCCCATTTGAGCAACAGGCCGTCCCGGTATTCGTCGAAGCGGCCTAAGCCGTACAGGTAGTCGCGGTTGAACTTGTGGAGGATGTCGAGCACCTTGCTTTCGGTGACGACGCGCTCGGCCTCGGGCGTCATGTGTGTGGTGGCGCCTTCAGCGAGGTCTTCGCTGGGGATGGTGAGCTGGCGCGATGAGCCTTGCGCCTCCAAGATCATCTCGGTGATACCCTGCGCTTCCTCGTCGCTGAGTGAGTGGGGCTGGCCGAGGATCGGTGCTTTGCGGGCCTGTGGGTCGTTGGAGTTGGAGTTGGGTATGGTAGGCATAAGCGCTGCACGTTCTCCTTCTGCTGTGCCTATCCACGATGGCGGCGTGCGGGCTGTTGAGGTCTACGCCCATCGCATGCCCACAAGTATCGCGGCAAGGCAAGACTATTGAGAGTCTACCACCCACGGCATGCCGTGCGCCAACGAGAGCCAGGCGGGCGTTAGCCCCAGAGATCGGCGAGGCCGTTGCGTAGGCCGACGGCGAAGAGCGGCTTATCGAGGCCGGGCGCGGCGGTAAGGGAGGTGATCTCGGCGGAGAAACGCCACTGTTGCATATGGCGGGCGCTGTGCGTTTCCCAGAGATCGAGCTGAGAGCCGCGGGCGAGGGCGAGGTAGCGCGCATCTGGCGAAAGCGCGGCGAGCGCTTCCTCGGCGACATCGCCGGTGGGGATGGTGATGTGTTTGCCCTCGCGCAGGGAGGAGAGCCGCACAGCGCGGCCAAGGTGGCCACAGGCAACCCATGCGAGATTGGGTGTGGCGGCGAGCGGGAAATGCAGATGCTCGACCGGCAAGGCGATCTCCGCGACGCGGCGGGCCTGGACAGCGCCACGCATCGTGCGGTGATCGAGCTCCCAGAGGTGCAGCACGCGGGCAGTCGGGAAGCGCGAGGCTCTGCCCGTGGAGACGGTGAGCAGCAGACGTCCGTCGGAGGAGAGCATGCGCTGATGGATGCGCCAGCGGTCGTCGGGGGCGTTGCCGAAGAGTCCGGTGCTGGTGGTTTCGAGGCATTGGAGCGGTATGGCCCAGGCGGGATCGACGGGGCCGCCGAGAGGACGCGAGAGGATGGCGGTGCCGCGCCGCCCCTCATGTGCCCAGCGGAAGGCATCGTCGTCGGCGAGAGCGAGCGGGGCGTCGGGCAGCGCCATGCGCGCCAGCGGCGGGGCGTCGCCAAGGGTGAGGTCGAGCATGCCGCCGGGAGCGTTGATGGCGGTGTTCCAGACGGTGCGGCCATCGGGGATATGCCAGATGCGCATGCCGAGGCGAAAGCCCCACGCGGCGGCGAAGATGCCCTGTGGTGAGAGGCGCAATTCATGCAACACGCCAGCGCTCATGGCGGAGCCAAAGGAGAGCCTCGCGAGCGGTCGCAGCGCCGCTACGTCCCAGATCTGGATGGCGCCGTCGATGAGGCCGAGGCCAAGTTGACGCCCGCCCCAAGAGAAGGAGAGCGCGGTAACGGGTATCGTGGTGGCAGCGTCGAGCGTGGCGATGCGCGCGAGGGGGCCGGACGTGGCGGAGAGTGCTCCGGTTCGCGAGGTCGAGGCGGAGGGAGTCGCCGCGCTTGCAGTCTGGCTCGGTTGGGGAGCATTGGTGGGCGCAATGTGCTGAGGGCGCTGGGCGTCGTAGTTGCGGCGGCGGTCGGGATCGCTGAGGGTATAGTAGGCGACGTTGAGCTGCTGCATGCGCTCGAGGCTGCCGTCGCCGGCGATATCGGGATGGTAGCGGCGCGCGAGGGTACGGTAGGCCATGCGGATCGTCGCCTCGTCGGCGTCGGGGGGCACCTCTAGAAAGGCATAATAATCGAAGTCGTCGGCCATGATCCTGTTCCTACCAACCCCATCCTATACAGTCGGTCCCAGTTGGGAGACCTCAGCCATAT
>DASVOW010001039.1:0-2538 GCA_036383155.1 Ktedonobacterales bacterium | reverse complement strand
GGGTGCGTTTCACCTGGTTGAACGTGGGCGCAGAGTTCACTGGGGCATCCTAGCTGGCCTACTCGCACCCGAGCTCGCGCATCCTTTCTCGGAGGTCTTCCTCAGCGTCGTCACCGCTGGCGTGGCACAGCTCCGCAGCCTCATGCATCATGGCACATCCCTGCTCGCGCTGACCACGCCCACTTACCAGGAAACCACCAAGCTGAGCCAGGGCATAGGGCGTATAGGCGGGGAGGCCTTCGGTGTGCGTCATTGCGAGGTTTTCCCGAAAGAGGGATTCAGCCAGTGGGAGGTCGCTATGTTCTTGAGCGAAGGCCGCGAACTCCTCCAGTGCTTCAAAGAGCCAGTTCCGTTCCTTGATGTCCCGCGCCACCATGACGCGCCGCTCATAAAGCCGCCGCGCCCTCTCCAAGTCGCCTTGACGCTCCGAAATCATCGCTATGACACGAAGTGAGGAGAATTGCGCCTTGGGATCACGCAGGGTCTCGCCCAGCTCCAGCCACTCCTGATATACCTGCATCGCTTCTTCGTAGCGTTCTTGATTGAACAGCGAGCTCCCGAGGCGGCTGAGTGCGTCCATCACTTGCCGCGGCTTGCCCCGCCGATGGGCTCGCTCGTAGTCTTTCCGGGCGCGCGGCTCCTCTTCCCGTGCTCGTTGCAGCCTCTGCTTCGACCAAGGCACACGCGGAGTCAACCGCACCTCTTGGAGTTCATCATAAACCGCCCATGCTGCGCCCAGCACGAGCAACGCCAGAATGATCCCCTCGCCGGGCTGCCCAAACGGAAAGAACACCTTCCCAAGGGCTGTGCCGAAGTTATTTGGGTGCGGGTCGGTGATCGTCATCACGACAAGAATAACCACCAATAGACCAGTCCACAGGAGAAGGTTCCGCAGAAGTCGCACCAATCCGTTCCGTGGATAGCGCGATGTCGCAGCCGGCAATGGGGTGGCTGCTTCGGCATCTGGGTCTGCGGGTGTTGTCATCGACCATTCCTCGTGAGCGACATCCGCTGAGGGAGTCAGCGACGGTGGCAGATTTCATTGTATACCTAGTATACCTCCGGCGTGTGCAGTGACTGCTCGACAGAGCGAGGATCCAGATCCCCTCATATGGGCTGCCCCACTACAGGGCAAAGAGCTCCTGATCCGGCCTAGGGAGCGGTCCTGACGAGCAGTGTACGATGTTACATCGTTCCGCGGCATCGACAAACATGCACTCAGACGGTGAGTCGGCGTAGGAGGAGGCGCATCGCCGCGACCTCGATAAGCGCCTCGCTGGTCTGCACCTCGCGCTCGTAGTCCTTGGCCAGCCGTCGGTTCCGGATCAACCAGGCGAAGCTTCGTTCCACGACCCAGCGGCGAGGTTGCACGTTGAAGCCGCGAGTGCCAGGTGCTCGCTCCACGACCTCCAACTCCCAGCCGTCGCCTTGTTGTCGGCACCAGTCGGCTAAGTCCTTGCCACGGTAGGCAGCATCCGCCCAGATCTTCTTGAGGCGCGGCAAGAAGTGCGCGAGCCCGCCGAGGAGCTTGTATGCGCCGACGGTGTCATGGACATCAGCTGGCGTTATGTAGCTGGCGAGGGGCAGGCCCAAGGTATCGACGAGCAAATGCCGTTTCCGGCCCTTTACGCATTTGTGCGCATCGTACCCACGGATGCGGGCTGACTCCTTGACGGTCTTCACACTCTGGCTGTCCATGAGAGCGGCACTCGGGTCGGGGTGGCGCCCGACGCGCTCGCGCTCGGCGCGATGCAGAGCCGTATAGAGCAGATGCCAGGTACCGCTGAGGCGCATCCGCCTGAAGTGGTAGAACACCGTCTGCCAGGCAGGAAAGTTGCTCGGCAGGTAGCGCCAGGGGCAGCAGGTGCGCAGCACGTAGAAGATGGCGTCAAGGATGCGGCGCAGCGGGTGCGTTCGAGGCCTGCCCCGGCGTGGCATCGGCGGGAGATAGCGCTGCACACAGTCCCACTCGGCGTCAGTCAAGTCGCTGGGATACGTCGTACTCATGGCGCGAAGCGTACGATGTTATGTCACTTCGTCGCTATCCAAAACACGCTCTAAGAGTTTGGGGCATGCCCTGTGCGTCCAGAAAGCGGACAAACAGGCGCAAGGCCTCCAGATAGGTCTCAATGGTGCGGGGAGACTGGTTGGAGGCTAAGAGAGCGCGGTGAAATGAGTCAGCGTAGGAGCCGACGCTGGCGTCAAAGGTTCTGGAGAGCGGGCGGTAGGGTGTGGGCATCGCGCCACCTCGTGCAACTGCAGTGCGTACACAAGAACATCTACAATAAGGATGTCTTGTAGCGCTGTGGCACGCAAGAGGCAGGCAACAAAAAGGCCCCGAATCCGCTTGAATTCGGGGCTGGAGCGGGAGACGGGACTCGAACCCGCGACGCCCTGCTTGGAAGGCAGGTACTCTACCAACTGAGCTACTCCCGCGTCTGATGGCTTGAGCGCATCTGGCATCAGATGTCTCTCCATCGCCCACTATACTATCACATGGACGGCCAATTGCCAAACACACGTACCACTTTGAAACAT
>DASVOW010001038.1:0-2141 GCA_036383155.1 Ktedonobacterales bacterium | reverse complement strand
TGCGCCACCGTCTGTGCGGGGCGGCTCTCAGGCGAGCCGGCATCCACGCGCACTGGATCATGCAGATAGCGCTGGGCGATCCGCGTCGTCCACTCCGGCAGCGTCGCGGTAAAGAGCGCCGTCTGGCGCGTTGGCGGCGTCGCGGAGAGAATGCGCTCCACATCCGGCGCGAAACCGGCGTCGAGCATCTGATCCGCCTCGTCCAGCACGACGATGCGCAGCCCCTTCGGGTCAAGATTACCCTGGCGCAGATGATCCAACACACGCCCCGGCGCGCCAACCGCGATCTGTGCCCCGGCCATCAATGCGTCACGTTGCGGCAGCAGCGAGCGCCCGCCGATGAGCTGCGCGACACGCAGGCCGCGCCCACCGTCCAGCGCGGCAAGCACATCCGCCACCTGCGTGGCAAGCTCGCGCGTCGGCACGAGCACCAGCGCCTGCAGTTGGCGCACACGCGGATCGATGCGCTCGACCAGCGGCAGACCAAAGGCAATCGTCTTGCCCGAGCCCGTGCGCGACTGGCCAACCACATCCCGGCCCGCCATCAGCGGCGGAATGGCGCGCGCCTGAATCAGTGTGGGTGTATCAATGCCCATCTGGGCCAGCGCCCGCAACGTCGCGCGCCGTGCCCCAAGCTCGCCGAAAGGCGATGCCGCAATCTCGGTGCTGGTTGGCGTTCGTGAATCTGTCTGCTGCGTCACTGCGGCAGTCAGAGTAGGGGAAACGGTTCTAGAGGTATGAGAAGTCGTCAGAGTAGACAATCGTAATCCTTCCGGGCGAGCCGACCCATTGCAACAAACACCATGCAGGCTCGCCAATACATCGTCGCACGGATCGGATACGCGTCACACAAAAAAGGTCCACCGTGCCATCGGGCGCAGTGGACCTTTACACGAGGCCGACTGGGAAAGACGCACTAACTTCGTATATGAGGGCGACCGGCGACGTATTCACGCTCTCAGTCACGCGCACAATATACACACAACATGCTCATTATACCGCCTGTTGGCGGCCATTGTCAAAAACACCAGCACAGAGAGCTACCTGCCGCTCCGTTAATACACCACCTCCACCCGCCTGCCCTCGTGCGCCGATTCGAGAATAGCGTCGCAGATCACCGCGTTGCGGTAGCCATCCTCGAACGTAGCCCCATAGGGGGCAATATCCGTATCCTTTACGATCGCCTCCAACAAATGAGCGATCTCGTGGATAAACGTATGCTCCCAACCGATGATGTGCCCCTGCGGCCACCAGTGCTGCCAGAATGGATGATACGCCTCCGACACCAGCACATCGGTGAAGCCCCGCGTCGTCGCAGGCTGGCTATCCTTCCAGTAAACCTCCAGCTCGTTGAGTCGCTCTAAATTGAAGCGTATCGAGCCGTTCTCGCCGTTGATCTCTAGCATCTCGTAATTCTTGCGCCCCGGGCAGAAGCGCGACGCCTCCAGCGTTCCCACCGCTCCATTCTCGAATTCAACGATAGCCGCAAAAGCGTCGTCCACATCCACCGGCCCCGTCCTGCCCGAGCCGTCAGGCAGTGGCCGCTCCGTGACGAACGTCTTGGTATGGCCCATCACCGTCCGCGGCTCGCCCACCAGGAAGCGCGCCAGGTCAATAATATGCGCCCCTAGATCCCCCAGTGCCCCGCTGCCAGACGTCGCTTTGTCGAGCCGCCATACCCGCGGGAACTGCGGATCGGCGATCCACTCCTGCAAATACACGGCGCGGAAGTGATAGATACGCCCCAGCGCCCCGCTGCGAATCAGCTCATACGCCTGCCGGATCGCCGGTACGAAGCGATAGTTGAAGCTCACCATATGCTTGATCGGCTTGCCGCGCACCGCGTCGAGCATCTGCCTCGCCTCCGCGGCGGAGCGTGCCAGTGGCTTCTCGCAGAGGATGTGCTTACCGGCGGCAGCGGCGGCAATGCACGGCTCGGCGTGTAAATTGTTAGGCCCGCCATTGTCGAAAAGCTGCACTTCCGGATCGGCGATCAGCGCGCGCCAGTCGGTGTACGCCTTCGCGTAGCCGTAGCGCCGCGCCGCCTCCTGTACCGCAGCCTCGTCGCGTCCCGCGATGCCCACCAGTCGCGGAACCGCTGCTGGCGGATAGATCATATACGGCAGCGTCTTATACGCGTT
>DASVOW010001037.1:0-2337 GCA_036383155.1 Ktedonobacterales bacterium | reverse complement strand
AGCGCGCCGGTGCCGGCATCGGGAACGGCGCAAGGAATAGTGGGGGATGCGGCGGCGACCGCGACGGCAGTGCTCGCGAGCGGCGTGCGCACGCAGGATGCAGTCACGCTCACGGCTGCGGATGTGCGGGCGCTGCGGCGGCGGTGGGGCATTGTGCCGACGTATAAGATGGTGGATACGTGCGCCGCGGAATTCGCCGCGCAGACGCCATATTTCTACAGCACGTCTGAGCAGGAGAACGAGGCCGAGCCGCTGCCTGGCAAGAAAGCCCTGGTGCTGGGGTCGGGTCCGATCCGCATCGGGCAGGGGATCGAGTTCGACTATTGCTCGGTGCGCGCGGCGCAGGAGCTACGCGCCGAGGGCGTGCGCAGCATCATGGTCAACTCCAATCCGGAGACGGTCAGCACAGACTTCGATATGTCGGACCGGCTGTACTTCGAGCCGCTGGATGACGAATCGGTGTTGAATATTCTGGAGAACGAGGGTGGAAACGATCTGCCGCCGGTGATGACGCAGTTTGGTGGGCAGACGGCTATCGGGCTGGCCGCGCCGCTGGCGCATGCCGGTACGCCGATGCTGGGAACGTCGGTGGATAGCATCGATCTGGCGGAGGACCGGCGCCGCTTCGATGCGCTGATGGAGGAACTGGCGATTCCACGGCCACGCGGCGCGGGCGTGCGCACAGTGGCGGAGGCGGTGCGGGTGGCGAACGAGATCGGCTATCCCGTGCTGGTGCGTCCGTCGTATGTGCTGGGCGGACGCGCGATGGAGATCGTGCGCACGGAGGCCGCGCTGCAACGCTACGTGACACGCGTGGTGGAGCAGTTCGGCGAGCACCCGATCTTGATCGACCGCTATCTGAGTGGGCGCGAGGTCGAAGTGGACGCGATCTGCGACGGGCGCGACGTGCTGATTCCCGGCATCATGGAGCATATCGAGCGGGCGGGCGTTCATTCGGGCGATAGCTTCGCCGTGTATCCAGCGCGCAGCCTCTCGCCGGAGGAGATCGCGGCGGTGGCGCGCTACACGGGCGCGATTGCCCGCGCGCTGGGCGTTCGCGGGCTGATGAACGCGCAGTTTGTGCTGACGGAGCCAAATGGTGAGCCGGGCAGCAACGTCTACATCCTGGAGGTCAACCCGCGCGCCTCACGCACGGTGCCGTTCTTGAGCAAGGTGACGGGTGTACCGATGGTGTCGCTGGCGACGCGCATCATGCTCGGCGCGACGCTGGAGGAGATGGGATACGCGGAATACCCGGATGGACTGTGGCCCGCACAGCCACTGGTAGCGGTGAAGGGTCCGGTCTTCTCGATGTCGAAGATCGTGGGCGGCGAGACGGCGCTGGGACCGGAAATGAAGAGCACCGGCGAGGTGATGGGCGTGGACAAGACGTATCCCGCCGCGCTGCGTAAGGCACTGATCGCAGCTGGCATCGACGTTCCGGCACGCGACGGTGCGGCGTTCGTCTCGATTGCGGATCGCGACAAGGCGGAGGCGCTGCCGATTCTGGGCGAGCTTGGGACTGCGGGGTATCACTTCTACGCGACGCCTGGCACGGCGCAACTGCTCGCCGAGCATGGTTTGCAGGCGGAGACAGTGGGGCGCATCAGCGCGGGTGACAGCACGACGCCGGGGCTGATCCGCGCGCGCAAGGTGCAACTCGTGATCAACACGATCACGGGCGGGCGGGGGCCGATTCGCGAGGGCATCGAGATTCAGGATGGCTTCCAGATTCGCCGCGCTGCCGTCGAAGCGGGCATCCCCTGCCTGACGTCGCTCGATACGGCGCGGGCGGTGGTGGCGACGATGCGCGACGCGAGTGCGTACGAGGTGCTACCGGTGGGGGTGTATCGGCGAGCAGAGTAGCGAGTTTTAGGGGGGCGAGACGCTGACATTTCAAACTCGACACGTTTGCTCTAGCGAGATGTTTACGCACGGCTGCTAGCTCGCTATCATCTATCCTTTGCCCTGGTTGCCAAAGCAACCAGGGCAACTCATTTTTCGCATCCACTGGTGGATATACGCCAGTTTCCATCCTCTTGACAAATTGCTGGCTATCTGCCATACTTGTGCTATTCATCTATGATAGTAGATATATAGATACATAGCCAAGTAGGGGAGTCAGATGCTCGAATACCATTTGGATAGCCGCTCGGGAGTGGCACCCTACCTCCAGATCGTGCAGCAGGTCAAGCAGGCGCTGCGCCTGGGATATCTGCAAGTGGGCGACCAACTGCCCACCGTGCGGGAGGTAGTGGAAAAGCTTGCCATCAACCCCAATACGGTGCTCAAAGCCTACCGAGACCTGGAACACGATGGATTGGTTGCCAGCCGCCC
>DASVOW010001036.1:0-8649 GCA_036383155.1 Ktedonobacterales bacterium | reverse complement strand
CTTGCCCACCCCGGCCGGCCCAGTCAGCGTGAGCAGACGCACGCCATCCTCCACCAGCTGCCGGCGGATGGCCGCCAGTTCCGCCGTCCGGTCGATCAGGGGGAGCGGCTGCGCCGCCAGCGGGCGCCTCTCCCCGCCGGGGCGGAGGAGGTCCTCGCCGTATGGGGAGGCGTGGACTCCAGGGCCGCCACGGCTCAGCTGGGACTTGTCGATCCGATCACGGCTTGCCGCAAGGTGGTCAGAAGCCAGTTGCGACAGCCTCTGGCTATGCGCCCCTGGTGGACTCACGTCGGGCGCTCGGTGAAAGGTTGTCATGTTCTTCAGAGGCGTCCCCTCGGCCCGATACCGGATCAGCGTGGGGTGTCGTCGTTCGCGCCGCAGCGGTCAAGCCGCCGACGCAGCGCGCGAGGGGAACTCACCGTCCCCCCGAAGGCCGACATCCCTGCCGGATTGCGTGTGATTGCGTGTGATTACGCCGGGGTTCGTGATGCTATCTGACTATACCTTATGGGAGTATGCGATTCGGGCGTTACAGGTGCATCACAGCGGGTCGTAGGGATGTCACATGTCCGTCACAGGCGTGTCACAGCGGGTCGCCGAATCGGCTCGGATGGTTGGGGGCTGGGGTGGGCCGTCTGCGGCCATCTGCCCATCTCGGCAGTTCGCCGATCAGCGGCTCCAACACCTTCCACTGCTCGCCCGTCAAATCCATGGCTGCTGCATCCTCCCGTTGGACGCAGCATAGCACTCATTCACTTAGGAGATGCCTTTAGTTAGGTGGAATATCATTGGCCGAGCGGCGGGCCTGCTGTAGTCAGCACGCTTCCTGTCCGAAGTGTGCCTCCCACTGGCTGGCGCCTCCCCTGTGAGCAGCACGACGGCCACCCGCTCCCGAGCATGCTCTGCCCACCCTGCCTCCCCACTGGTGCACCCCTGAGCATCTGACCAGGTCCCCGCGGCGGGAGCCGGTCCCAAAGACTGTGCGTTCACAGGAGGTTGATCCGGCGGGGACCGGCTATGCTGATGGTGTGGAGCACTACACAGCGCTCCACTGGGAAGCTTAGGCCCACCCACCGGCACGGGGCTATGCGCGCTGGTCCCCGCCCTGTGGCATCGAGGGAGCGATCTGCTGCTGATGAAGCGCCGAGCTTCCACCGCACCGGAACACTGTACCGGACTCGAGCTCTGCTGAGAAGAAAGGACACCACCATGAGCACTCCGGAACCATCACAGATAGGTCAGCAGGATGCTGCCGTCGAGAGCCAGCCACATAGCCTCGTCGCGAACATCGACCAGTATCTGGCCGACGGGTTGGCCGTCTTCGACGTGAATGGTGAGCGGGTCGGCACCGTGAAGATGTACAGCGCGGCTGCTGGCTACCTGATGCTGGAGAGCGGCCCGTTTGGCGAAACCAATCTGTACATCCCCTTCCGGCTGATTCGCAACATCGACCCGCGCGACATCTACCTGACTGAGGACAAGGACACGCTTGCGGCCAAGTACCAGCAGCCGCCCGCCATCACGACGGTCAACGAGACGCGCATGGTGCCCGGGCCGCAGGGCACCCTGACGCCACAGACATTCCAGGTGCAGACGGTGCAGAGCGGCTATGACAGCAAGCAGGTGATCGGGGCGCGCGTCGACGTGGGGGCCATCGGGCAGCAGCTGGCGGTCGGCATGGCGGTCTACGACAGCGAAGGGACGCACGTGGGCGACATCACACAGTACGACATCTCGCGCGGTCTGCTGGCGGTGGAGGAAGGCATCTTCACGCCACGAGTGCTGTTCCTGCCCTTTAGCGCCATCCAGAGCGTTGATCGCGACTTCCTCTCGGTCTACCTGTCGTTGCCCAAGGACGCCCTGGTGAAGCAGTACGCGATGCTGCCCACGCAAGCCTAGTGCTCAGTCCAGTTGGTTCTTGATGACCGGATACTGTTCCCTTGAGCTTGACGCGCCGGGCGCGCTGACACCACTACACCGCCTCAGACACTTAGAGCTTATTCGGCAACCCACATTTGGCCGCATGAATTCAGGTCAGAAATCGGTATCCGAATAAGCTCTTAGGGCTGCTGCAGCGCAGCTCGTGGAGGAGAGACTGCAATGGATAACCAAACACGCAGGGCACACTTGGTCGGGTCAGGTATCGGCAACCTCGCTGCCGCTGCCTACCTCATCAAAGACGGCGGCTTCTCGGGCGAGAACATCACGATTTACGAGGAGGAAGTTCTACCGGGCGGAGCTCTTGACGCCGCTGGGGTTCCTGAAGACGGCTACATCATGCGCGGCGAGCGCATGTTCGAAGAGAACTACGTCTGCTTCTACGATCTGTGTTCTTTCATCCCTTCGCTCGAGGACCCCAATAAGACGGTCAAAGAGGACACGCTCGAGTTCACGAGGGAATACCCGTGGCACAACAAGGCCCGCCTGGTCGCTGACGGCAAGGTTCTGAACTTCCAGTCCTATGGTTTCAACGAGAAGGACGAGCTAGAACTTCTCGCCCTGAATACGAAGCCGGAAAGGGCGTCGAACGATAAGCGTATCACCGACGTCTTCTCGGACCACTTCTTCACAACGAATTTCTGGCACATGTGGAAAACGCTCTTCGCGTTCGAACCGTGGCACAGCGCGATCGAGATGCGGCGCTACTTGCTGAGGTTCATGCATCTGTTCCCGGACATGGGGACGCAGGCACTGATCCACCACACCAGGTACAATCAATACGATTCGGTTGTCCGCCCGCTTGTCAAGTGGCTGACGGACCGTGGTGTCCAGTTGGTGGGCAAGACACGAGTGACCGACATTGACATCGGCGACGACGACGCAGAAATCACTGCCCGCTGGCTCGTCATGGTTCAGGACGGACAAGAGAAGAACGTCGAAGTCAGGCCGGAGGACATCGTCATCGCGACCCTGGGCTCCATGGTGGCAAATGGCTCATTCGGTACCAATAACTCCCCGGCCGAGGTGAACACGTCGCCACAGCAGACCGGGTCATGGGCACTCTGGGAGACCCTGTCCAAGAAGCGCAAGGACGCCTTCCGTGATCCATCGGTCTTCACCGGTCACGTCGACGAATCGAGATTCATTTCGTTCACCGCCACCCAGAGCGATCCGCTGTTCTTCGAGTTGATGCAGAAACTCAGCGGAAACGAGCCCGGCAGGAACGGGATCACCTCGCTTCCGGAATCCAACTGGATGCTGACCTTCATCCTCAACCATCAGCCCTATTACCAGAACCAGCCGGCAGGCATCAACGTGTTCTACGGTCTAGGTCTCTACCCGGACGAAATCGGCAACAAGGTCAAGAAGCCGATGATTCAGGCCAGCGGAAGAGAGATCCTCGAGGAGCTGCTGCACCACCTGGGGTTCGACGCCGACGCGGATCGGATCCTCGCTTCGTCAATCGTAAGACCATGCTTCATGCCCTTCATCACGAGCCAGTTCCTGAAGAGAAATGTCAGTGACCGGCCCGATGTGGTTCCGCAAAGCTCGACCAACCTAGCCCTCACAGGTCAGTATGTCGAAGTGCCGGAGGATTGCGTCTTCACGATGGAATATTCGGTGCGCTCAGCCCAGGCGGCCGTCTACGGGCTGCTCCCCGATCTCGGGAAAGAGCCGACGCCCCTCCGGCGAGTGAGCCACGACCTTCGCGTCGTGCGTGATGCCTTCAAGGCACTGAATACATAAGCGCCGCACTGACGGAGATCGCCTCGATGCTCAACCAGATCACAGCGCCGGCCACCACGGTCTAACCCGGAGTTGTTGCGACTCCTAGGTTAATTTGTCCGTCCTGGCGTAGCAGTCCACGGGGGCAAGACCACGCCCCCGTACACTGCTACCGAACATCAAGCGCCTAGAGGAGACGATGCGGTAGAACCAGGGCGCGAATGCGTTGCCCAAGCGGAAGCGCGCGATACCCTGATAGGCGAGCAAGAAACTGTCTTGCACGACATCCTCAGCCGCCGCGCGCTCACCCACCAGCAAGTACGCCAGGCGCAGAGCTGCAATCTGATAGCGGGCTATCAGCGGCTCAAGCCCGCCGATGTCGCCGCGCTGGCAGCGACGAATGGCCTCGCTGTCGTCATCGAAATGCACAACAACCCCTTCTGATTTCCGGCAACGGCAGAAGCGCTTCCGCCGTGCGCTTATGTGATACCGAGCACGCGCTCAAATTATCTATGCCTGAGATGGCCGCGGCGTTAGGTGGCGGTACTGTAGCACGAGGCAGCCAGCGCGAGGGCGCGCAAGGCCCGTGCGTGTTTGGCAACAGATGCTGGTTCCATGTGCCCCACGTATCGATGGACGATCGGAGAAATCGCCGCATGGGGAGCCCGCGGATGCAGGGTGATCCCTCAGGCCCGCGCCATCACTCCCGCGCTGCGTCGTGCACTCACCGATCGGTGCGCTGGAGTTGGGAACGCAGGTGGAGGAGAGGATCTCGCCCGTATGGTAGCGGTCATGCTGGCCCATCACTGCGATGATCCCGCGCTGTGCCACCACTACGGCGGACATGGGATCTCGTTCGTGTACACATCTGCAAAGAATAGATGCCCTGGTTGCTATCTCGCCGCCGGTTCGGAGATGCCGTTCCCCTTTACATCTCGTTCTGACGTGCGCGACAATCATTTCTTAGCTGGTAGCCACGCGACAGTGGTCCGTGCTGAGATACCGGTTCTACGCCCCTCCCAAGAAGGCGACGCAGAGCCAGATGAGCGGCCAGACCACAAAAGGCATGAGAAAGCAAACAATTGCGCTGATTTCACGCTGCACAGAACACGAGCGCCATTGAGTCCACGACCGCTCCACGTCCAGCGATCTACTGAAGGGGGTGCTCCCATGTCGGTATCAGCGGCTGACACACAGGAAGTGAACAGCTACGAGTTGTTCATCGCGGCGCTCTCGGTCTTCTCCATTGTCAACATCATTCTCACGCTGTTGCCCCTGGATCCCAGCGTCAAGAACGTCATTGTCATCGTTGACACGAGCTTGTGTCTGGTCTTTTTGGCTGATTTTCTGGGTCGACTGCGGCGCGCCAACAACAAGGGCGCCTACTTCTTTCACCAACTCGGTTGGCTGGATCTCCTTGGAAGCCTCCCGTTCCCCGGACTGCGCATCGCACGTGTGTTTCGCGTCGTGCGAGTGGTGCGTATCGTCCGGACCGTGGGGATGAAGACACTGATCGAGAAGTTCGTGAACGATCGTGCAGGCAGCGCCCTCTATACCGTTCTCCTGCTCTGTGTCGTGGTGATTCAGTACGCTAGCATCTTTGAGTTGGTCGTGAATCGTGGCTCACCAAATGTCAATATCACGAGCGCCTCGGACGCGATTTGGTATGTGATCGTCACGATCACCACTGTGGGGTACGGCGACAAATATCCCACCACCAATGCTGGGCGTGTCGTCGGCGTCGTGACGATGGTGGTTGGGGTCGGGCTGTTTGGTGTCCTGACGGGCTACCTGGCCAATACCTTCCTCTCGCCGAAGACGAGGAAGACGCAAGAGACGACCACCGACCAGCCTGCTGAACCATCCTCTGACCAGCCAGCTTCAGCACCGGCATCGTTGCCAGCCTCGGTGGGTCTCACCGCACAACTCGACCAGCTCAGTGCCGAGGTGGCAAGCTTGCGACTGATACTCGAGCGCTTGTCCGTTGTTCGCCCCATGAGTGCGGATGCTCCGGAAGAGCCTCCAGTCCATCGTGCGCAGGATTCGACTCAAGACGAGCAGTCATGAAAATTGATGCCAAGTCGCTTTGCCGCGCTTGGCGGGGATAACACGTTAGGAGCCTAGTGCCAGCACGACCGCCACAATCAAGAGTCCTATACCGGTGAGGAGGTCGGAGCGGATGGGTATAAAGCGGGCGGCGACTCTCCCAAGTTGCAGTCCACCGAATGACATCAGGGCCGTGATAGTGCCAAAGACCGCTGCCGTGAACACGGGGGGAAAGCCAAGCAGCCCCAGGCCGGTGCCCGCGACCATATTGTCCAGGCTGAGAGATAGAGGCATACCAAAGAGCACCCAACGATCATCCGGCTCCTCCGGTACTTGGCTCTTCAGACCCCGAACGACGAGGTATAGGCCATACACAGCGAGCACGATCGGTCCCACAGTATCCGCCACTGGACCGATCGCCTGCCCCAAGTAGTGCCCAATCAGTGCACCTACCAGCGGCGAGACGCCATCCCAGAGCCCGAACACCACCGCTATCCGGAGTGCACGGCGCCAGCTGCACTTAAAAGCCCCCAGCGCAATCGACACCCGGAAGTTATCCTGGCTGAGGACAAACCCGAGGATGAGAAGCGGTGTCATGGCACACTGCCTGGAAATTCTAAGTCGCCAGTCGGTGAGTAGTAGTCGCTGTTTTTGCCATCCTGGTATGCATCATATGGGTGTGAGAACCGGCGACCCGTAACGGCACGGGGGACAAGCCTTCCTGGCGCAATCGGCTCTGCGCCCGCATTCGCAGCTCGTACTGCCTCGGCCACAACCTGATGGTCGGGTGAGAGGTAGCAGACCGGATCGGTACGTGCGGCATCGCCGGTGAGTTGAAACGCCTGGCAGCGGCAACCGCCGAAATCGACCTCGCGACGCTCACAACTCCGGCAAGGCTCCGGCATCCACTCAGTTCCCCGGAAGCGTTGGAAGAGGGGCGACTCCTCCCAGATCCATGCCAGCGAGTGCTCGCGCACGGTGGCTCGCGGAAGCTTGAGGGTGTGCGCCGCGGGGCACGGGAGGACATCCCCGTTAGGTACCACCGTGAGTTGCTGCCTGCCCCAGCCGCCCATGCAGGGTTTAGGGTACTGGCTGTAGTAATCAGGGATGACGTAGATGATCTGCATCTTCCCCTCCAGGCGCTGGCGTGCGGCACGCACTACCGCCTCGGCCTGATCGAGCTGATCCCGACTAGGCAAGAGCGCTGCACGGTTGTGCCAGGCCCAGCCGTAGTACTGAGTATTAGCCAGCTCGAGCCGATCCGCCCCTAACCCCTCGGCGAGATCGAGAATGCGGCCCATCCTATCGATGTTGTGACGGTGGAGGACCACATTCACCGTGAGCGGCCAACCCAGCTCCTTGACCAGACGAGCTGCCGCGATCTTGCGTCCATAGGAAGGAGTGCCGGCGATCTGGTCGGAGAGGGCTGGTTCGTCGGCCTGGATGCTGATCTGTACGTGGTCGAGGCCCGCGTCCTTTAGCTGTTCCGCCCGCCGGGGCGAGAGGCCGAGAGCGCTCGTAATGAGGTTGGTATACAGACCCAGCTCGCGGGCGCTGGCTACAAGCTCGACAAGGTCGCGGCGCTGGAGCGGCTCACCGCCTGAGAGGTGAAGTTGCAGCACGCCGAGGGCACGCGCCTCCGTCAGCACCCGTTGCCACTCTGCCGTCGTCAGCTCCTCCCGGTAATCCGCGAGGTTGAGCGGGTTGGAGCAGTACGGGCAGTGGAGCGGGCACGCATAGGTGAGCTCGGCCAGCATACCGAACGGCTTATTCATCGTCAAACTCCACCCATCGCTTCGCAGCGAGTCGAGCGAGGAAATCCCGCACCTCGTCGTCGGCCACATGGTTATACTGTCCGCGCAGCTCCTCCACGACCTCGACCACCGTCCGCTCCCCATCGCACAGGCCAAGGATGATTGCGCCGGTGTGATTCAGGAGTAGCACTCCCTCCGGTGCCAGCAGCACGTGCCGTTGCCGCGCCGGGTCCCACTCCAGTCGGACCTGTCGCGCCAGATGAGGTCGGCTCGTAGCTAATAGGGCCATGCTCATGTCATCTCCTGTGTCAATGTGCACCCAGTGTGCGCCACACCTGGCGCACACTCGATACCTGGCGCACTACAAGCGGAAGGTGAGCGGCAAATCTCCTGCCCGGCAGACGATGGTCCAGTGGACGCGATCAAGCATCCCCCTGTCGCCTACTGCCCGTATAGGCCCAGGCGATAGCGTCCAACATGCTCCACAGCACGTCGCACTTGAAGGAGAGCGCTGCCACAGCCCGTGCCTGCTCATCCGCCGTCCGGCAGTGCTCCGTCACCACCTCCAGAGCGTGCTCCGCGTCGCGCGGCGCCTGCGTCAGGCGGGCGCGGAAATAGGCCAACCCCGCAGGGTCAATCCAGGTGTAGAAGCGCTCGAACGCGGCCAGTCGCTCTGCCATCAGATCAGGCGCAAACAGCTCGGTTAGCGAGGAAGCCACCGCCTCGACCCACGGGCGGGTACGGGCAAAGGTGATGTAGGCATCGACGGCGAACCGTACCCCGGGCACGACGTGTCGCTCGTCCCATACCTCCTCCCGCGTCAATCCCACAGCCTCGCCCAGGCGCAGCCATGCCTCGATGCCCCCCTCCCCGTCCGTTGTTCCATCCTGGTCGAGGATGCGCCGGATCCAGCGTCGGCGTACCTCACGGTCAGGGCAGTTGGCGAGGATAGCGGCATCCTTCCGCGGGATGTTCTTCTGGTAGTAGAAGCGGTTGGCCACCCAGCCCTGGATCTGCCGGCGGCTCAGGCGTCCCTCGTTCATCATCACGTGGAACGGATGCCGGCTGTGGTAGCGCTGCGACTGAGCGCGCAGCGCTCCGATGAAGCCCTCAGTGTCGGATACCATCTACTTCAGAGCTCCACTTCTAGCCCATCCACGGCCACTTCCAAGCCGTGCTCCTC
>DASVOW010001035.1:0-3941 GCA_036383155.1 Ktedonobacterales bacterium | reverse complement strand
TACTCGCCGGGCCACTGCTCGCGGTGCCGCTCATCCGGCAGGTCGCGTTGGTGCTGTTCCGGTCACAGAGACAATCCGTAACGGATGCTCTCGCAGGCAATCCCATAACACTGGGAGTCAGCCTTTTGCCTGTGGTGCTGGTTGTGGGGGTGGTCGTGGGGCTGGCAGTGCTCCGCACCGTCTACCGCGCATCGACGCTCAACATCCTCGCGCTGCGGCAAGAGGCGGCTCGCAGCCGCCGCACACCGCTGTGGCGCAAGCTCTACCTGGATGTGCTGGCCGCGCTGCTGGCGCTGGCGGGCTACGGCACGCTGGCCGTGGCAAATGCCATCGTATCCAGCATGCCTGATTCGCAGAACATATCTGGCATGCTGGCACTCGCGCCGCTGGTGCTGGTCGCACCGCTCTTCCTGATGGTGGCAATTACTCTGCTCTTCCTTCGGGCCTTCCCATTGGTGCTTCGCCTTGGCGAGCGTCTTGCGGCCCGAGGACGTGGCGCGCCAGCACTACTGGCATTCGCGCAGCTCGCGCGCTCCGCACGGCAATCCACCCAGGTGATCGTGCTGCTGGCACTAGCGGCCGGCTTTGCGCTGATGACGGTAAGCGAACTGGCGACTACTGACCGCTACGCCACCAGTGCGGCGACGTTCGACGCAGGCGCGGACTTCAGCGGCAGGCCAGTCAACCCCGCGGCTGACTACACACAGCTCGCGGGTGTGCAATCGGCCGCCAAGGGCTACATCGCAGTGGCTCAACTACATGCGCCGGGTCAGCCAACACAAGACGTGCAAGAAGTGTTGGTCAGCGCGGTCGAGAGCGAGCGCTACGCCGCGACGATCACCTGGCCGGATGTCAACGGTACAGAGTCTGTATCGACGCTGATGAATCTGCTGCGCAAGAACGCGCAAACGGCGGACCTGGCTGATACGGTTCCAGCCATCGTGGATGGCGCTACCCCGACGCGCCTACACGCCAGTGTAGGGTCGATTCTCACCCTCTGGATGCCTGACAGTCAGCAACAGCCGGTGCGCTTTCGGGTTGTGGCCGTCGTGCAGCATATACCCCAGATGTACATAGGCCCGGTAGCGGTGACGGGCGGCAATATGCTCGTGGACTATACGCGCTATACGCAGGCAATTGCGGCGGCCAATAGCACGGCATCGGCGGCGCCACCTGCACCGAACTATGTCTGGCTACGCACAGCCGGGGATAGCGCATCACTTCGCAGCCTGCGGGCGGCGTTCGCGAGCGGGCCGTATCAACTAGCTGAGTCCACCAGGGGTCCGATCAATCTGGAGATGCATGACCTGCGAGCCGAAATACAGGATTTGCACAATGGCGCGTTGTACATCGATCTGACGGGCACACTGACACTCGGCGCAATCGCTGCGCTGCTGTTGGCGCTACTCAGCACAGTCGTGACGCTCTGGATCGCCACATGCGACCGCCAGGTATCCTTTGCGCTGCTGCGGGCGCTTGGCTCGGGACCCCTGCGTATTCGCCGCCAGGTGGTCTGGGAACACGCTTTCGTCTGTGCAGTGGGACTCGCGCTCGGTGGATTGCTCGGCGTGCTACTCACGGTGACAATGGCGCCAACAATGCCGACGCTCATCTTCAGTGAAAGGTTCGGTGGGCAAATCCAGGATGGTGGTCTGCCTATGCGCCTCATCTGGCCAGTGCAGACCCTGGCATTGACGGTGGGTATGCTGGCGGTCGTCTGCCTGGGCACGATAGTGCTGGCTGCTCGGGCTGCGGCGCGGCCTGCTCTGGCGGCGGTGCTGCGGCTCAACGAGGATTAGTGGTGGCGGGCGAGTAAGTTGTGTACGAGCCTGGCGGGCGGTTGAAATCGCGCCTAATGGCGCTCCGCGCCACAAAGTCCGCCTGCGCGGACTGGGGAAAGGCAACGTTGAAGGTGATACTAAGGTGATACTAAGGCGTTTCTTAATGAGCGCGTGCTGGTAGTATGCTCACCTTCCCCGAAGCCGTTCGTGTCTGGCCGTGAACTGCTCAGGAGAGAGAATGCTGATGGATGCTGTGGTTACTTGTGAGAATTTGGTCAAGATTTATAAGGTGCTGGAGGCTGACGTGGAGGTGGTCGCCTTGCAGGGGCTGGATCTGGAGGTCCATCCCGGCGAACTCGTCGCCATTGTTGGACAGTCGGGCTCGGGGAAGACGACGCTGCTCAATATCCTGGGCGCGCTCGATCTGCCAAGCGCGGGGCGCTGCAGCGTCGCCGGGCGCAACCTGACGCGCCTCTCCGAGCGCCAGCTCAACGATTACCGGCGCAGTGCGGTGGGCCACGTGTGGCAGCAGAGCGGGCGCAATCTCGTGCCGGAGCTTTCTCTCGACGAGAATGTGCGTCTGCCGCAGATGCTCGCGGGAGTTGGCGGGCGCGAACGAGCGGCACGCAGCCAGAAGCTGCTGGAGCTGGTCGGGCTCAGCGAGCGTGCTAGTCACCGGCCGGCACAGCTCTCGGGTGGAGAGCAGCAACGTGGCGCTATCGCGGTGGCGCTGGCGAACAATCCCGCGGTGCTGCTGGCGGACGAGCCGACGGGGGAGCTTGATTCCGCGACGGCACACGAGGTCGTGGCGCTGCTGCACCGGCTGACACGGGAGCTACGGCTGGCTGTCATTCTGGTGACGCATGATCAGGCGGTCGCCGCTGCCGCCGACCGGACGCTGGCTATTCGTGATGGACGCACCAGCACCGAGACAGTTCGTCGCGAGCGGCCTATCGACAGCATGGATGCGGCAAGCGCCATGAACTCCGCGCCGGGCAGCGCTGATGGCGGCAGCACGATCGTGGGGCTACCAGCGCATACGCATCGAGAATCGGTGCTGGTGGACCGCGCCGGGTGGCTCCAATTGCCGGAGGCGGCGATCACGCGCATTGCGTTTGCCGGGCGGGCGGAGGTGCGCGTCACGCGCGATCATGTGGAGCTCTGGCCGGTGGGCACAGCAGCAGCGCACCCAGAGGCAGCCAGCGCGATCATCGGGCTGCCGTCCGACATGTACCGCGAGGCGGTGGTGATCGATCGTGTGGGTCGCTTCCAGTTTTCGGAGGAGGCGCTGGATCGGGTTCCCTTTGGGAAGCATGCGGATGTACGGATCGCAGACGACCATGTCGAATTGTGGCCGATCAGCGGGTAGACGCCTGAGGTTAGAGGAGAGCGAGCAAAGTGGTGTACACACAAGAGGCAGTGACAACAGCGGTTGGGACAGTTGTTATCGAGGCTCGTACGGTGACCCGCGATTTCCCTCTCGCGGGTGGGGTGGTCAGGGCATTGCGGGGTGTGAGCTTGCGTGTGGCGCAGGGCGAGGTGGTGGCGCTACGCGGTCGCTCGGGCGCGGGGAAGACGACGCTGCTGAACATTCTGCTGGGGCTGGACGATCCAACGGCGGGGAGTGTCAGTCTGCTTGGACAGGATCTGGCGCGAATGGGTGAGGAGCGGCGGGCACGATTGCGCCGTGAGCAGGTGGGCATCTTGTTTCAGAATGCGCATCTTTTTCCAAGTCTGACGGCGCAGGAGAATGTCGAGGTCGCGCTGCGTCTGCTCGACCTGCCAGCGACGCACCGGCGCGAGCGGGCGCGTGCAGCTATCGCGCGAGTGGGGCTGAGCGAGCGGGCACACCACCGTGGGCTGGAGCTCTCGGGTGGCGAGCAGCAGCGCATCGCACTTGCCCGCGCGCTGGCGCATCATCCGGGCTTACTCGTGGCCGACGAGCCCACGGGGAATCTGGACACGCGCACGGGCCGGGAGATCGCCGCGCTGCTGCAAGCGATAGCGCATGAGGAAGGCGTCGGCGTGCTGGTGGCGACGCACGATCAGGCGGTAGTCGCGGTGGCCGACCGTGTTGTCATGCTCGAAGACGGGCTGGTGCGTGAGGAGTAATGCTAATGTTAGAGGGTGAGGCGCTTGAAGGCTTCGGCGAGGGACAGA
>DASVOW010001034.1:0-9407 GCA_036383155.1 Ktedonobacterales bacterium | reverse complement strand
CCCCTCGCCGCGCAACAACACCGCTTGATAGCGCTTCCAGTGGCGTACATGCCGACTCTGGCGCTGGGCGGCCTCCAGTTCAGCTCGTTGCTCATCCGTCATCGATAACTGGCTCAGGGCGTCGTTCCTCCTCCTTCCACGCCACCCTATCATCTCAATACGTCAGTGTCGACCGACTTAGGCGTATCTCAGCAGGCTATCCAGTGGTTTGATTGAGAGCTTGCACCGCATCTGCCCCTTACCCTGGACAGATATAGCCACGACGTTGTGTGACACTCCTGCAAGGGCTTCTATTCGCCTTTTGGAGGCGAGAGAGGGCGGCGCAGATGGTAGACATACCCCGTGCGAAAAGGGGAGCAGTTAGTGGAGAGCGGTGGAGAGCACGGGCAGGCTGGATGTGATATCAAAATGGAGCCTGCTGTGTGCCTCGCGTAGCGCTGCCTCGGCTGTCGCTGGATCGGCGGCGCGGGCGAATATGAAGCCGAGGTAGCTGCTACCCTCAGGCAGTGGCACAATGGGAGCACGCACTTTGGCTGTGATCTCGAGGCCCTCAATGTGCGGGACGGATCGCGCCTCTTCGACCCCATTCACAGCGCGCAGGATGCCTGCCTTGGGAATGGGGATCATCATAACGCCGGCGGCTTCGCCTGTGCGATCGTAGGATGGGATCGGGAAGCCGAGGGCGTGACGCAGGATGAGCTCTTCGAGGCACATGCCGGAGCCGAATTCGAGGATGGTGGAGCAGAGGCCACCGATGGAGCGCCCGGCGATCTCCAGCATCCATGGGCCGCGCTCGTTGACACGCAGCTCGGCGTGCACTGGGCCGTCGTGGAGGCCGATGGAGGCGGCGGCGAGGCTGGCACATTCGGCTATCGCCGTTTGTGTTGTTTCGGGGAGACGGGAGGGCGTGACGTAGATCGTCTCCTCGAAGAATGGGCCGTCGAGTGGATCGGGCTTGTCGAAGATCGCCAGGACGTGAAGTGAGCCGTTGGTGAGCAACCCTTCGAGTGCGACCTCGACGCCAGGGATGAAGTCCTCGACGAGGATGTTGGTGCCATCAAGCGGGTAGCCGTCGCCGAGCAGCATGCGCTTGAGGCGCTCGAAGGCTGCGACGAACGCGGTGGGATTGTCCGCACGGATGACGCCACGACTGCCCGAAAGGAGCAGCGGCTTGACGACGCAAGGATAGGTGACTTGCTGGGCGATTTCCTCGGGGTCGCCGGCCAGGGCGAAGCGGCGGAAGATAGGGCATGGAGCTCCACCTTGGGACATCAAGCGGCGCATCAGCCCCTTGTCGCGAGCCGCCTCGGCAGCCTCAGGAGGATTATTGGGCAGGTTGAGCGCGGCGGCCGCGCGGGCGGCCAGGATGGTCGCGCTGTCGTCCACTGCGACAATGGCATCCAGTGGATGATCGGCAGCGTAGGCGACGATGTTGCGCACAGAGCTTTCGACGACGGTGAAATCGACGGCGATGGGTAATCCCCACTGGAGCGCCAGATCTTCCGGCGCGTCGATGCCACGCACAACCTCGACATCCAGCCGACTGGCAGCATCCAGAAATGCGCCTGCCCGATAGGTATTAGGCGATACCAGCAGCAACAGCCGCTTACGCTGTATTACCTCTGACTGCTCCTCGCTCACATCCGGCCTCCGCTCATTCAGGCTGGTACGTGTCATGCGTGTGGGACGTTATCGCAAACGTCAGCACTATGCACTACTATACTTCATTTTCTGAAACATTACTGCGGCTATGATTTTACCGGGCCACACGCAGTTGTACCATTGGAGAGCTGTGCCGTCGCCCAGTCGCCGGTGCCAGCCGCGCTGAATACAATACCGCCGGCTCCAGATGTGTTGGAGCCGATGAGAGGGCCGGAGCAGCTTCCACTGTGGAGCGCCCATTGCGTGACGGGAGGTACTCCGCTTTGGAGGGTGATCTGCACCTGAGTGGCGACGATTGGCTCAACGAGCGCTGTGCCGAGGGCGGTTCCTCCGTTGCCGACGGCTGGCGGGTAGAGATCGAAGAACTGGCGACGCTCGCTGAGCGGGTTGCCACAGGCGACGACAGGAGCAGTGGCGTCGTTGGGACGCGCGAGGACGGTGATATACCAGTCGGCGCTTGTCGGAAGGGCGACGTACATGCCGCCGGACGGCACGGGCTGTGTCGTGGCGGTGGCCGTGTCGGCTTTGGGCGCGCCGTCGGTGAGTGATGCAGCGACCGGACCGAAGCAACTGCCTTTACGGAGCTGGACTGGGGTCTGCGCACCGGTGGTGGGGATGGCGTGCCCTTTGTAGTAGACGGTGGCGTGCATGGCGTAGACGGGCGTGAATGTGGCGGTGCCGATGGCTTGCTGCGTCTGGGTGTCAGCGAGCGCGGCGTGGGTCGTCGGGCCTAGCGGTGGCGCATAGCCTTTCGTCCCGCAGGCGGCGAGGACTATGGCAAGGCTGAGAGACAGCATGGCGGCTAGGGTACCGCGGCCATGGAGCAGACGATTGATGACACTACGTACCCACATGTGCAGCCTCAGTTGTTATTGCTGGGTCGGTTAGCCAGGTGCGTACTGTCTGGGCCAGGTCGTCCGCGGTTTTGGCGTAGGCGACGGGCGCGGGAGCTTGGGCCTGGAAGTCTTCCACAGTGATGTCGTCGAGGAAGCGCGTTCCGGCGTTGTCGAGCACGATGCGCGGCAGGATGATGAGGTCGTCGCGTGTAAAGTCGGAGCAGTTGGCGATGAGCGCGTCGAGGATGTCCTGGCCGCAGAGGAGTCCGGCGACGGTGACGAGCGGGCCGAAGAAGGTGTTTTCGACGGGCAGCAGGCGTACCGCCAATCCTGTGGACTGGTGGATGTCATGGACGAGTCGCCGCATGATCGGCTCGGCCATTTTGCTAGTGGCGATGACGAGGCGGCGTGGCTGATCGACCGGCTGTGTGGGGGATGTGGCAATGGTCTGTTTGGCTACGCGCCAGTCGTCCAAGAGCTTGCGCGTCATGCCAACGCCGTTCTCGATCTGAGCATAGCTGCCGTAGTGGCGGGCAGGCGGGAAAGGATGGTTGGTGACGTAGTACCACTCGTCGGAGAGGTAGACGAAGGGCATGCCATGGGCGCCTGGCTCGGCGGAGAAGCGCTCCTGCCAGGGGGCGACGCGTGCCATGACGGCGCGTGACTCATCGAGCGTGTAGGGGCGCATGGGGGGCAATTCGCCAACCTTGAGCATGTTGTTGTATTTGGTGAGTCCGACAGGCACTACTGATATTGATTCGACGATGGGCCGCAAGGCGGCGAGATCGGCGATGCTGCGGTCAAGCTCGTCGCCATCGTTGATGCCGGGGCAGAGGACGAGCTGAGTGTGGCAGGTGATGCCTAAATCACCAAGCCGCTTGATTTGCTCGACGATCTCGCCGGAGCGCGGGCCGTCTACCATCTTGCGCCGGAGGTCAGGGTTTGTAGTGTGGACGGAGACGTAGAGCGGGCTGAGGCGCTGCTCTTCGAGGCGCTTCCAGTCTTGCTCTTTGAGGTTTGTGAGGGTGATGAAGTTGCCAAAGAGGAAGCTGTAGCGATAGTCGTCGTCTTTGACGTAGAGGGAGTCGCGCATGCCGAGCGGGAGACCGCGCTGCGGCTTGCGGCGCTCGGGTAGCCCCTGGATGAAGCAGAAGACGCATTTATTAGCGCAGATGCGGATGAATGGAGCGGGCTCTTCGCCGAAGCGAATGCCCATTTCCTGATCGGCGGCTTTGGCGACGAGAATCTCGATGGCGCGGCCGTTGCGCTCAATGCCGAGTAGCAGCTCTTCCTCGGAGGCGTAGAACTGGTAATCGACGAGGTCGCGTACAGGGTTGTTATTGATAGTCTTGAGGAGATCGCCCGATTGTATTCCAGCGAGGTCAGCCGGGCTTTCCGGAATGACTTCGCGTACCCAGCCATAGAGCTTCGGCATTGCTTCCCGCGGTCCTGAAATCCTGTGTGATACTTCACGATAGTGATGTAGATGGTCAACCTTGGAATTATAGGCGGATGCTGGTGAGGGTGTCAAACGTGATCGGCTTGTGTCGAACATGCGGAATTTTTCGTTTTTGACTCGTGCGAAGCGGGCGGCTATTTGAGTGGCCGGGGCAGTGGCCGGGGCAGTGGCCGGGGCAGTAGCCGGGGCACGGCGGGCGGTTGAAACCGCGGCCGGTGCCCGGCAGGCAATTGGGCGCTGCGCGCCACGAAGTCCACCTTCGTGGACTGAGGAGAGGCGGGCAGACGTTGCGGCGGATGGTCACGTTGTTGCCGATTTTGTTGCCGATTTTTTGCCGGATGCGTTGCCGGTGCGGTGGCGATGGTGGAGTGGTTGGCGCGAGTACCGATTTTTTCAGGGGTGCGCATGAGGTGAGTGGTCGCGTAGGTGCGGGCGAGAGGGTGTATGGCATTGCCGGCTTTGCCGATTGTGTTGCCGGAATTGTTGCTCGTGGGTGAGCGTGGCTGGCCGGGGCGGCTGAAATTGGGCGCTGGAGGAAGGCGGCAGGCATTGCCGGAGGTGTTGCCGGAATCGTTGCCGGTGCCGTTGCCGGATTTCTGTTTGCCGTTTTTGCCGGTATTTTGATTTTGGATGGGGCTACGATGCTGGTGTGTGGGCAGCGGATGAGGCGCAAGTAGGTGTACGATATTGCCGATTGTGTTGCCGGAGTCGTTGCCGGAATTGTTGCCGGTGGAAGGTGGCGGCAATGGAGCAGCCTTGCGGTATTGCCGTTTTTGCCGCTGTTTCGGAATGGCGAATAGCTCGATTGGCTGTCGGGGCGACGCCGAGAGCTGTTTTTGTTGGCAATGCCATTTGGGAGAGGATGGGCTGTTGCCATAGCATATGACTCCTTTCACCAGCGCCGCGACACTGTGCCTCCGTGCCGCGATCCTCCCAATGCGGGAGATGTTGAGGGTGTCGCTGCTAGATGCAGCGACTACCCCACACCATTATAGAACATTATTTCTATTTTGTCAAGGGGGGCTAGGGATATCTCTTGGGTGAGTTGTCGACTTGTAGCGCGGGAGTGAGCATGTGCGCCCATATGCGCTGCATGGGATTGGGTGAGACGTTGGATGACGTGCGCTTGCACAGACGGGGGATTTCGACAGACTGTCCTAAAGATTCCAGCGAAGATTAGCCGGGGGGGCCGTTTACGGGTGCGCTGCCATTGAGTACAGTCATGAGGGGTAATGGTTAGGAGGAGTGGCTCACTCATGACAATGACATCAGATCACACGGCGAACTCGCCAGCACGAGCACTCGACCACGACGAGCCGACGACGGCTGAATCCGCCAGCATTGCGACACTGACATCTCATACTGAAGCTTTGCTGATGGACCGTGAGCGTTACGTGCCGCGCGGTGTCTTTACCTATCATCCTGTCTTTCCCGCATCTGGATCTGGCGCACATATAACTGACGTGGATGGCAAGGAGTACCTCGATTTTGCGGGCGGTATCGGCACGATGAATGTCGGACATAGTCATCCGAGAGTGGTTGCCGCGATTCGCGAGCAGGCTGAGCAGTACACGCATACGTGCGCGCATGTCCTGACTCCTCCGCCATATATTCAACTGGCTAAACGTCTCGTCGAGATTGCGCCTGGCACATTCGCTAAGAAGGCGCTGCTCTTGAATAGTGGTGCGGAGGCAGTCGAAAATGCGGTGAAGATTGCGCGCGCTGCTACCAAGCGCACGGCAATCATTGCGTTCGAGAATAGCTTCCACGGTCGAACGAATCTTGCCCTCGCACTGACTGGTAAGGTGCGTCCATATCGTGCGAATTTCGGGCCATTCGCGCCGGATGTTCACTTGATTCCGTATCCTTACTGCTATCGCTGCACGGCAGGGTACAACGACGATGAGTGCTGCCGCGAGTGGGAGACATCGCTGGAACATCTCTTCCTCACGCGTGTTCCGCCGGAGCAGGTGGCTGCGGTGCTCGTGGAGCCGGTGCAGGGGGAAGGCGGCTTTGTGGTGCCACCAGCTGAGTTCTTGCCCAAGTTGCGCGAGATCTGCACGCGCCACGGCATCGTGCTGATCGTGGATGAGGTGCAGACCGGCTATGGCCGCACTGGGAGAATGTTTGCTGTCGAGCACACTGGCGTCGAGCCTGACCTGATGCTGCTGGCGAAGTCGATGGGGGCGGGATTGCCTATTTCCGCTGTGGTGGGGCGCGCCGAATTGATGGATGCGCCGCTGCCGGGTGGACTGGGCGGCACCTATGGCGGGAATCCTGTGGCGTGTGCCGCGGCACTGGCAGTGCTCGAGGTCTTCGAGGAGGAGCACCTTGTCGAGCGCGCAGAGAAGCTGGGCGAGCAGGCCATGGAACGCATGCGCGCATGGCAAGAGCGGTTCCCGCTGGTGGGCGATGTGCGCGGGCTGGGGGTGATGGCCGCGATAGAACTGGTGCAGGATCGTGAGAAGCGCACCCCGGCATCTGCGGAGGCGGCGGCTATTCTGGCTGAAGCGCGAGAGCGAGGGCTTATCGTCATCAAGGCCGGACTCTACGATAACGTTATCCGTCTGTTGATGCCGCTGGTGACGTCGGACGCTGAGATGGGCGAAGGTCTCGATATCCTCGAAGCGGCGCTTGCGGCAGTCAGCGCGCGGCCATCCTCGGAATTAGTGGGGGCACACTGAGCTCAGAAAATATCATACCTAATTGCTGTGGGTGCTTGCTGTCAGAGCCCTCGGCCATGCATGCCCGGAGCACGTGCAGGGACGTGGCGTAAACGCCCATGCATACACCAAGAATCCATGCCGATGTGGTATCAGAATATTGGCTGCGGGAAGAGGAGTAGCCCTGCCTGAGCACAGGTGTGGCCATTGTGGCCACGGCGTGGGATGCAGTAGTGTGTTTGTTATACGGCATCAGGCGTCGTCGCGCGGTGAGGGTGAGCGGTTGATCGACGGGCGCCGGTCGATCAATCCAGAATACATCCACAAAGGAGGGTGGATGCGGGGACGCCTGGGCGCCGCGTAGGGGCGGCATGACCCAGGCGTCTTGAGTGCGGAATGCGGTGCAGCTTTCCGGCGATCGGCTCCTACTGTGGTAGGACGAAGTGGAGCACGATGATGATGGCGAACATCGTCACGGCCAGCGCGGCAATGAGCTTCAGGTCGTTGATGACGTAGCCGTAGTGCTCTGGAGTGATCAGGTTGGCGGTGCGGGCGCGCTGTGTGGCGCGGGCGCGGGCGATGCGGGAGGCTTGCGTGCGCGCGGGCTCTGGGCGTGGCGCAGGCTCCTGCCTGGGGGCGGGCTTGGCCGTCTTTGGCACGGCGGGAGAGCGAGGGCGATCGGCGTTTGATGTGACGACGCTCTTCGTGGGTGTTGGCGTTGTGGCGGGCGACTTGCTTGTGTCGCTCGTGCCGCTCGTGCCACTCGTCTCATTCGTTTCCTTCGGGGCACGTACCAATGCGACCGCAGGCGCTTTGGCCGCAGTCTGCGACCGACGGGCCGCATTCGCCTGGCGCGTGGCCGTAGACTTCTTCGCCATGCCTCTATCTCTCCTGTTTCAGTGCGAATAGCTGTATGCGCAAACCGACATAATGCGTGCAATTACGGCCAGTATAGCGTATCGTGACGGGTGACGCAAGCGCTACAGGACATCGCATCACATGGATTCAAGCCGTCTTCACATCTACAACGGCTGACGTGCCCCGGTGGCTACGCGGACTCGAAAATATGTGACTGTGGGCGTAGCGGGTGGTCTGGCAATAGGTAGGTATGTACGTTTAGACACATGCACGGTGACGTGTGCGTGCGATGCTGTGGAAGGGAGCGGGAGAGTGGGCCTGACACATTTCGATGAAGCGGGACGGGCGCGCATGGTGGATGTGGGCGCCAAGCCTGATACGCCGCGCGAGGCGGTGGCGGCTGGGGTGGTGCGGATGCGATCCGAGACGCTCGCCCTGATTCGTGAGGGGCGCGTGGCGAAGGGGGATGTGCTGGCAGTGGCGCAAGTGGCCGGCATTATGGCTGCGAAACAGACGCCACAGATCATCCCGATGTGTCATACGTTGCTGCTCACGGGCGTCGATCTGGCGTTCGAGTTGGAGGACGGCGCCGGACGTGCGCCGGACGGCACGGGCGGCGAGGCGCGGGTGCACATTCGGGCGACGGTGCGCACGGTGGGCAAGACCGGCGCGGAGATGGAGGCGCTAACGGCGGTGAGCGCGGCAGCGCTGACCATCTACGACATGTGCAAGGCGGTGGACCGCGCGATGACCATTGATGATGTGCGGCTGCTGCGCAAAAGCGGCGGCAAGAGCGGCGTCTTTGAGCGCGAGGAACTCCCCTCGACCTCGCTGGAGTCATAGGCGCGGTCGAGGGGAAAGAGCAGACTTCACGCTCCTAGGTGAGCGAGATGTGTGTCCACACGCCATCGCGGCAGTGCAGCAGTCCTGGTGCGTTGCCGGTCGCCTGCGGTAGTCGCGCATAGCCGATGGCCCAGCCCTCGGTGGAGTTGGTCATCGAGAGGGCGGTGATGTCAACGGGGAAGGTGGTGGCGTATTGATGCCACTCTCCGTTCTGGTAGCGCAGGATCAGGCTCGCGCTTTGCGTCTTGTTCATCGTAGTTCCGGCGGCCCAGACGTCGTCGCTGGAGGTCATTGCTACCGCGTCGAGCTCTCCATGCGCATCGGTGGCGGCGGGAGCCCATGTGGCGCCATCGTAGTGATAGAGCGCGACGCGCTGATCGCAGACGGGTGAAGTCGTCGATGGCGCGCCGCAGAAGGTGAGGCCCGCCGCCCAGCCGTTCCGCGGCTCATGGAGATCGAGCGCCAGCAGGTTGGCATTGATGCTTTGGCTGGACTGCTCACGCGCTGTTCCGTGCATGTGCATGACACCGCCTGCTATGCCGATCCAGATGTCGTCAGGGCCTGCGACGGCAAGGCCGTGCGCGTCGGTGACGTCTGGCGGCAGCGGCAGAAGTGACCACGCGCCTCGGTTATAGTGGAGGAGATTCAGCGGGCCGCCCTCTCCCTGGTAGTTGAGTGCCCACCAGTCATCGGCAGATATCAGACGAATCTTCGTTAACGTCCCTGTGATGGCAATGGAAGGTATGACGCGGGACCAGTGCCCCTCTTGATAGTGCAGGATGAGCGCTTCGGTCGAGAGAGTTCTAGCTGTGGGGGTGTCTGTCGGAGGTGGGCCGTCCATGACGTGGTAGCCGACCGCCCAGCCGTGCTGTGTGCCGGCAAATGCGACGGCTTGCAGCCAACTCTGGGCTACGGTCGCGGGCTGAGGGAGCCAGCGCCCTGCCCGGTAGCGCAGGATGAGCGCATAGCCGCTATTCTCGCCCACGATCCAGCCGTCGTCGCTGGAGGTCATGGCTACGCCGCTCAACGTTGAGCGACTCAAGTCCAATGAGGGCAGTGCCGCGAGCGGCACTATGGGTGTCGGTG
>DASVOW010001033.1:0-2437 GCA_036383155.1 Ktedonobacterales bacterium | reverse complement strand
TTTCGCACCTTTTACAATTCAATAATCGAGCGTATCGTTCGACATCGACTCTCATGCTTTGTCGCGGGGGCGTAGCTCAGTTGGGAGAGCATCTGGTTTGCATCCAGAGGGTCAGGGGTTCGAGTCCCCTCGTCTCCACCCGCCTTTCTCCCGCCGAGAAAGCTCTCTGTGCCGCCTGTATCTGCTTCAGAGCACGATGTATCGATAGTCGAATGAATTGATGCTATGCGGTTGCGCGTGTAGGGAGGCTGGTGACTATAGCGGAGGGGTCACACTCGTTCCCATCCCGAACACGATCGTTAAGCCCTCCAGCCCCGACGATACTGCAGGGGCAGCCCTGTGGGACAATAGGACGTTGCCGGTCTCCCTACCTCGAGAGTCGCTTTCTCGTTTCCCTAACGGCCCGAAGCCACTCGCTTCGGGCCGTTGTTTTAGTTTAAACTTCTACAGTAGATAGCTACTGAATGCTCACTCTCAGCGAGGGATACACATGCTACACGGGCGGCGCATCGTCTTCGGAGTCTCCGGCGGCATCGCGGCATACAAAGCCGCCGATGTCGTGAGCAAGTTGCAGCAGACTGGTGCACTGGTGGATGTCATCCTCACCGAGCGCGCCACCGAATTCGTACGCCCGCTCACTTTCTCCACCCTGAGCCACCGCCCCGTCTACTCCGACCTCTGGGAGCCCACCGGCGAAGCGGCGGCGCGACACATCGAGTTGGGCAACGCCGCCGATCTGCTCATCGTCGCCCCCGCCACCGCCAACACCATTGCCAGGCTGGCGCACGGCCTAGCCGACGACATGCTCGGCGCCGTTGCCCTCGCCACCACCGCCCCCCTGCTCCTTGCTCCCGCGATGGAGCATCACATGTACCAGCACCCCGCGACCCAGGCAAACCTGCAAACGCTGGCGGCGCGCGGCGCGACCATCATCCCACCCGAGGTAGGCCACCTTGCGTCCGGCGACATTGGCGTCGGCCGCTTCCCCGACACGCCCACCATCCTGGCATACATACGACGGCTCCTTGGGCGCAACGGCGATCTCGCGGGCCGTCGCGTCGTCGTGACCGCCGGCGGCACACAGGAGCCAATCGACCCCGTGCGCTACATCGGCAACCGCTCCAGCGGCCTGATGGGATTCGCCCTCGCGGAGGAAGCGCGCGACCGTGGCGCCGACGTCACTCTCATCGTCGGCTCCACCACTGCCCCCATCCCACATGCCATCGAGGTACGACCCGTGACAACCGCAATCGCCATGCGCGATGCCGTGCGCGAGGCGGTCGTCGGCGCCGATGTCTTGGTCATGGCCGCCGCCGTAGCCGACTATCGCGTCGCCGACCCCGCCAGGCACAAGATCAAGAAAGGCTCGTCCGCCGAGAACCCCGATGGCTCCCTGACCCTCCATCTGGTGCGCAACCCCGACATCCTCGCCGAGCTAGCGGCGGAAGCCAGCGCCGATGGACTGATCCGTGTCGGATTCGCCGCCGAGACCACCGATCTCGCGCAGAACGCCAACAACAAGCTCACCTCCAAGCGCCTCGACATGCTCATAGCAAACGATGTCTCCAGAGCCGGCAGCGGCTTCGGCGCCTCCACCAACGAAGTCACCATCTTCCACGCCGACGGCCGCATCGAGCAGCTCACCCTCCTCCCCAAAACCGAAGTAGCCGCCGCCATCTGGGACCGCGTCGCCCCCCTCCTCCGTCCCCGCCCCTCAGACTAAAAGGAAATCACGCTGCCACAGCCGGAAGTGAGGAGGATGCAAGTGCGCCTCACATTCAATGAGCAGGAGGCCACCGTAACCACAGTGGCGGACCTGCGACTATGGTGGGATGCTCTCCGCCAACAACAATCCACGGAGCTATGGCTGGATGCTACGGAAGAAGGCCCCAGCCTGGTGATGTTGGTCAACGGTCAGTACGCCCTCTTGATGTACTTGCCCGACCGCGACGGCAATGCGGGTTTCACCTCGCGTAACCCGCATTACGCCGGTCCACCTGATGCTCAGACGGAGTGCCTGTTGAGCAATGGGCAACTCGACATGTACCCCACCGCCTGGACGCTTCCCCTGAGCGAGGCGATAGAAGCATGTGAATACTTCATCACGACGCACGGAGACCGATCGCCAGCTATCGCCTGGCACGACGACGCACTGCACGACGAGGCATGACATCACGGCATCGTGCTGCTAAACACCTCACCTCTCCCTATTTCTCTCGGTAAACTCTCCCGCGAACGAGCGCCCTCATCTTCTATGAGTGTGCACCATCGGTGAGGGGCTCAAGAACAAATATCGTCCGTTGACCACTACTGTCATAGAATGATTGGTACGCTGGCCAGATGCGTACGAAGCGAGGCCAATATTCCATCACCTCTGTGTCTGTTGCCAGACGAGCACGATACGATGAGACGCTAGACCCGAGACGAACCTCCGCGA
>DASVOW010001032.1:0-14292 GCA_036383155.1 Ktedonobacterales bacterium | reverse complement strand
ATACTAGCGGCGCGGCCCGAGGTACGTACTGACGCGCTCGTGATGGGCGGCTTCTCGATGGGAGCAGTCACCGCGCTCGTGGCGGGGTTCGAGGATGCGCGCATAGCAGGCGTCGTTTCGATGGCAGGCGCCCCCCTGCCCGACCTGATGCACGTGACCATCTTCAACGCTCGTCCGCCGAGTGACGAGTCGCGCCAGTGGGCGGCGAACCACGATGTAGTAAGCCAGCTGCCACACTTCGCCCCCAAGCCATTGCTGGTCTCACATGGACGAAACGACGACATGGTCCCCTTCGCCGGCGCGCTCCGCCTCTATGAAGCCGCCAAGCCGCTGTACGCCGCACACCCCGACCGCCTGGCGCTCATGGAATACAGCCATACCCACACAGTCAGCGAAGCACAGGTACACGACGCCGTCGCTTGGATCGCACCCTTCTTCGCTTCAGCCGGCATGCAAGCACCAGACGACGACACCGATCTCCGCGAGTCAGCCGTGTAACACGAACCCAACCCAGCGTATTGGTGTCTGGCGAAACCTTCTGCGCGTAAACATGTCCATCGAATACCCTATTCCCCAGCGCCGCATCGCTCGCCCCACAACCCCTTCCTTCTAGGGGAAGGGCGCAGGGGGTGCGGTCGGCATCGTCTGCAACACCATGCCCCCAGCACCCCATCGCCTGCACACCCTTTCTCCCCCAACGACGATCGTCTCCTACGATTCTCTCTGCCTCGCTCGCTCACCCAATCGCAAGTGCGACTTATGTCGCTGTCGCGCGGAACATGCGAGGGCTACACTCAATCAGAGAGGCAAGATTCAGCAACTTGCCTGATCATATTCCCAAGAAAGCAGAAGACGAGCGATGACCTACGTAATTACCTCCCCATGTATCGGTGTCAAAGATGGCTCCTGTGTGGATGTCTGCCCGGTGGATTGCATCCATCCTGCTGAGGGTGAGCCTGACTACGACCGCTACGACCAGCTCTTCATCAACCCGGACGAGTGCATCGACTGCGGCGCCTGCGAGCCAGCTTGCCCCGTCTCCGCCATTTTCGAGGAGAGCGCCGTACCCGCCAAGGAGCAAGAATTCATCGCGCTCAACGCAGCGCATTTCCGCGGCGAATGACGGGTCAGGAGGAAACCCACCATGCGCTGCGAAGAATGCGACGCGCCGTTGTGGCGTGCCGGGCAACTCGCTCCTCCTGGCAACTACGTCCGGATCGATTCACCAGTGCAGGAAGTCGTGACCCTGAACCAAGGCGAACACCTTCCCGCCTCATTCGATGGACATATCGCCATCTACCGCCCATCGGGGCGCGCATGTTGCCGCACCTGTAAACCGGCATCTGATCTCCCGCTAACCAGAGATCAACACACACCAACAGAAGAGAGGAATCTACACCATGACACTACTAACCCAACCATTACGCGAAGAGCACAGTGAGCTGGTGCCACACATCGACGAGCTAGAATCACTCGCTGATGCCATAGGCCAGCTGCCCGCCAGCGACATCGTGAAGCGGCTCGACTCCACCCTGGCGTTCCTCACAGACCATTTGATGGTGCACGCCCAGGCCGAGGAGCAGGTGCTCTATCCCGCGGTTGCTGAGATAATGGGAGCCTCCGGCGCGACGGCGACCATGAGCCGCGACCATGTCGCCATTCACCAGATGACGACAGATCTGCAAGCGCTGCGTAGCCAGCTCGATAGTACGCATCTCACGCCCCTAGACGAGCAATCCCTGCGCCGTCTCCTATATGGATTGCATGCGTTGGTGCGAGTGCATTTTGCGAAAGAAGAAGAGGTGTTCCTGCCCGTATTAGATGCCGGCCTGACGCCGAACAAGGCACACGACCTGTTCGCCTCGATGGAGCGCGCTGCTGGAGCGCTCAGAGCGACAGGCAGTCACGCCTGAATCCATGGCGTACGTTTACTTCTCCGGCGCCTGTAGCAGTTCGAGCAAGACGGCCCCATCACTATGCTCGCTATCACGGGCTCCCACGAGAAGCGTCACCGTTCCCTGCCGGGCAAGATCACGCAACTGCTTGAGGGCTCGCCCGGCAGCCTCATCCTGCAGCTCCAGCATATAGCGGCGGCGAAACTCGTCATATCGTTGGGGATCATGCCCGTACCACTTGCGCAGCTCAGTGCTGGGCGCCACCTCTTTTAACCACATGTCGACGTGCGCTTCGGCTTTCGACAGCCCACGCGGCCAGAGTCGGTCCACCAGCACTCGCATGCCATCGCTCGCATCCACCGCCTCATACGCGCGTTTGAGCCGAAACATAGGCAATTCTTCTCCCATGGAGAAATCCGCGATCCCCAAACACGAGCGCGGAGGTTGCCCCCCTCGCTCGCTACATACAGCCCTATCAGATCAACTACATCGCGCCCGACCCACGCCAGATATCATACACTCGCGCGACGAGTGATGCGAATGTTCCACACCTCCGGCCCCTCTTGTTCCGGTTGCCAGTCAAACACCCCAGGGCGCTCCGCAAGCAGTTGATAATAGAGCGGCTTAGGATCATGGTCGTTCGTCAGGAGCGTCGCTTCGCCGGGCTTGAGGCTATCCAGTGCGGCAAAGATCATGGGATGACGCTCACGCGGCGGTATGGCGCGTACATCGAGCGTGGAGCTGGTTTCATTCGTCATAGCTCTCTCCTCATACCGGATAAACACGTCCAAAACGCATCATGTGCGCTCTGTCGCAAAGAACGTACGCTGCACCACACCCCGACGTCTGCGACTTTTGTCATAGTTGCCCACGATCGCGCGGCGCTACGATGTGGATATATTCGACAGGGAGGTAATGCTGTGGACACCACCACTACTGAAACCATCCGAAACACCGTACTTGAGGCGCTCCATCAGGTCTACGATCCCGAGTTGGGAATCAATGTCGTCGATCTCGGCCTCATCTACGATATCGCCGTACATGATGATCGATCGATCATCGTCACCATGACACTCACCACCCCTGGCTGCCCCATGCACGCCTCCATAGGCGATTGGGTCGCCCAGGCGCTGCAGACCATCCCCGACATCACGAGGGGTGAAATCCGCATCGTCTGGGATCCTCCTTGGGATCCATCGCGGCTCACCCCCGAAGGACGGCGTGAGCTGGGTTATCCCGACTGAGGCCGCTGCAATGCAGCCCCTAGAATATTGCGCGCCGCCAGTAGCAGGCCCGCCCCCAGCACGGCAGCGCCGGCCCGCAAGGGCCAGACCCAACCGCCGCTAAGCGCTACAACCGCAACCGGCAACCCAAGATTGATGGTCCACCAGCTCGCCTCCGCCCAACGCTGATGGATCATGTCACGCATCAACGGCACTTTTTGCCGCCCCAGCAGTGGACTAAAACGGCTTTGCCATACCAAGAACGGCACAATCTTGTAGAGATATCCCACCGTGCTTTGGCCGAGCCACCCCACCAGCAATGCGAGCACTAATGCTGCCAGGTGCCTGACAGCATGGTCGCCCAGTAGCAACACGAGCAGCCCAAGCGGCGCGCATACCCCAAGATACACGACGGCAGCGATGCTGTGCCGCAACGTCACATCCAATGGACGTCGCCGCCGCAGACGCAGCATGCGTGTGCCGTCATAGCCAAAGAGCCAGATACCGCCACACAGCACCAACCCACCCGCGATCTGCAGCCAGCTCCAAGCCACCACTCCCCCCAGCGCCATGCCAATGATGCCGCACTGCACCATCACAAAGCTCACGCGACCAATCCGATCATCATAGTCATGCACCAGCGCAAACATCCGCACCAGCGTGTATGAAACACCGACGAGCATGTTTGTCAGCCAGCCGGCTATACCAAGTGTCAGATGCATCAAGAGCACCCGCTGCCACGCGATGCCGAGAAAATCGAGCTGGAAGTTGAGCGCCATCGTCAGCCCCAGCCCCACCACCACCAGCAGATGCAGGAAAGCCGCACCCATGAACCACATGGAAAGGGTGCGCGTTTGTGCCAGGAGGATGGTACGCTCAAGAATGACGACGTGATGGAATACTGCCACCACTACCAGCGTTCCCCCAAAAATGATCAACGGCACGCTGAAGAACCAGAATCCGCTGACGAGCAACCCCACACCAGCTACATAGACCGGAAACTGCCAACGCACAAAGCGCGCACCCCGCAACGGCCCTACCGTCATCACCGGCGTCAGTTGCAGCGACGCCCCCAGCACGAGCATCGTCAGCCACCCCAAGGTGGCCACATGCACCAGCGCCAGCACATGGGGCATCTCAGGCGAGAGCAAGGCATCGGAGGCGATCCAGGGCAATAACACGCCAAAGAGCGCCGCCGCCCCAATGCCTGTTATCAGGTAGGGCAGGGGAATAACAACGTCAGTCGCCGATGGGACAAACATGCCTCCCGCCTTGATCGCCGCTGGCGAAGGACCGGGAGCTTGAAACGATGCGGACATCTAGCAAACCACCCTCATCACAGATGCAATGTCGTCAGTCGACGCATACGGTTCATGCCTGGCGGGTAAATGTAATTGCCCATTCGTCGGCGGCGCGTCGCTCACTCTCATGTGTAAACCCATATCCCTCTAAGACCGCATACAGTGGGACGGGCTCGAACGGCGCGATGAGTATCAGCTGGTCTCCTGGGGCAACTGACACCGCTGCGTTTATGATGCGCTCAAACGGCTCGTCACCACGCGCCAGATCAGGCCGCACATCAAGCGTGGTAGTATGCTGTGGGTAAAGATCAGATGTGTTGTGCATGCTAGCAGTACTCCTTATTGTTGCTCTGCGAGGAGACATACTACCCCTCGAAGGGCAATGATATCGTGTGCTGCGCCACATCACAGCGACTTATGTCGCATCACGCCATTTCTCACCTGCATCACGAAAGGGGCGGTCATGTCCATCGAAAGTGAGCAGTTGCGCCGTGTGCCTTTATTTGCCCAGTTGCAACCAGACGATCTAGCCAGCGTCGCCGCCGTCACGCGCGCACGCAGCTACGAGCGCGGCGCCATCATCATCCTCGAAGGCGAAAGCGATGGCGGGCTGTACTTCGTACGCTCTGGCGAGGTCCGCATCTTCAAGACATCACCCGAAGGCAAAGAGCAAACGCTGCGCCTGATCACAGCGGGCTCGACCTTCAACGATGTTCCCGCGCTGGATGGTGGCCCGAATCCGGCTAGCGCTGCCGCGCTCGAGGCATGCGAGCTCTATGTAATTGGTGGCGCGGCGTTGCGGCATAGCATGGCCGAGCGCCCCGGCATTGCCCTCGCAGCCGTGCACACGCTCTCTCAGGCATTGCGCCACATGGTAGGCCTTGTAGAAACCCTCTCGTTTCGCCATGTCACTGCTCGAGTCGCCAAGATCTTACTTGAGCAAGAGGTAGCAATCAGCACCCAGCAGCGTACACATCGCCTCACACAGCAAGAGATGGCCGCGCTGGCTGGCACCGCCCGCGAGATGGTAGGCCGCGCGCTCAAAGAGCTTGAAGCTTCGGGAGCCATCGCCATGCGCCAGGGACGCCCGGTCATCCTCAATCGCGAGTTCTTGCGCATGCTGTCTTCGTGAGTTTCAGATACCCACGTTCCTCAACTATGTGACAAAAGTCGCTGTGCCATTCCCCCGCCTGATGGTAATGTAACGTGCTGGTACGCACAAAGTGCGAGCGTCTACCACATCGCTTGTCTCATGCCCGAATACCGATTCTATCGTTCCACAGCCAGGCGCAGGAAATGCGCAAACCACTGATCGTACAGACGGAGGCGCGTAACGTCGCCTCCACATCGCATGAATAAGGTTGGAATATGGTCGGTGTTCCCCTTCGGTTAGCTGGAACAGCCCGGCAGGAGCCGTTTGCCCGTGTCGCTCCTCTCCTGCGAAGCGCGCTCGTCACTGGCCCCTGTGGTGGCTTCCTTTTTGCCGCTATCCTGACAATCTCTGCCGCATTTCATCTCAACACCGGCGCATGGTGGATAGCCCTGGCGCAGGCGCATGGTCATCTTCAGCTCTACGGCTGGGCGGGACTTTTCGTGCTGGGTGTCGCCCTGCATTTTCTGCCGCGCCTGCGTGGCGCGCCGCTCGCCGCTCCCCAACTGATAGCATGGATTGTTGGCCTGCAAGTTACCAGCATCATCGTGCGTGGCGTGAGCCAGCCCTTGGCCGCGACTTCGTCGTCCGGCATCTGGCGTTTCGGTTTGATCGTCAGCGGCGTGCTGGAAGCTCTCGCGTTCGGCCTCGTGCTGCTCTCCGCTGGCACCACCTTTCGTCATGGCCTGCCGCTGGCCAAGCGCCCCGCACTGCTCAAGATCATTCCATTCCTGGCCATAGCGTTCGCATCGTTAGGCCTGGCCGCCATAGTAAATCTCATCGACATGTTCGACGCAGCACGCACCGCGCCCGGCATTGTTCTCAACCCGGGCGACACGCTGAACGTAACGCTCGGGCTGTTCGGCTTTTTCGTGCCCGTCGCGCTCGCAATGTCCGCCCAGGCACTGCCAATGTACGCCGGACTCAAGGTCCTTTCGCGCCGCACACTCTGGTCGCTGGCTGGCGTCTATGTCGTCGGGCTGCTGCTGTATCTCACTGGCATCATAAGCGGCGCATTATCAGACTGGACTACCGTCCTGATAGGACTCGGCTGGATTGGCCTCGGAGGTGCGCTGCTAGCCTGCGTGATCGCCTTCATCTACATGATCCGTTCGCGTGGCAAGATCCCCAGCCACATTGCCCGGCTATCGAGCGCGCCAGAACAGATGGAACACTCGTATCGTACCCAAATCGCCACCCAACGCGAAAACTTCGGACCATTCGTCGCGCTCGTTGCGAGCGCATATCTCTGGGCGTTAGTCGCAGGCGCGTTGCTCTGCCTTGATGGCATCAGCATGCTCGCGAACGGCACCACCGTCGTCGCGGTGGACGCCATCCGTCACAGCCTGACGATAGGCTTCCTGACGCTGCTGATCTCAGGGATCGCCCCACGGATGCTCACCGCGTTCTCTGGTGGCAACATCGCCTCGCCCGCTTTCGTAACGGCCACCCTATGGCTGGGCAACGCCGCAGCTCTTTTGCGCGTTGGCTCGATCCTGCTCATTCCGTTCATGGGAGGCGCGTCAACAGTCCCGGATGTCCTCTTTGGCCTCTCCGGCCCCCTTGGGCTGGCCGTCGCTATCTGTCTAACGATCAACCTCTGGCCCGCGCTATCCGGACCGAGAGCAACAGAAAAAGATGCGCTATAGATACCTGGCAATCCTGGCCACCATAATAACCCGGTAGTAATCACTCTTTTGAGATGCAATCGTGACATTGATGAAGTCGACTGTGAGTGAATCGCTCGCGGCATGAACGATAGTGGAGAAATATCTGAGCCTTGAGGAGGACGATACATGCAAAGTAACCGCAAGTATGTGGCTCTTGCGAGTGCCACGATCGCTTTTGCCGTGTCATTTGCCGCGTGGTCGTTATTGTCACCGCTGGCAACCCAACTGCAAACGGAGTATCACATCAGTGATATCCAAATCAGCGTCCTCATCGCCATTCCCGTCATTCTCGGTTCAATCGCCCGCATCCCAATGGGCGTATTGACCGATCGCTTCGGTGGGCGCCGAGTGATGACTGCGCTCTTGCTCTTTTGCGTCGTTCCGTGCCTCGGATTGCTGAGCGCAGCAAACTACACCGCGTTCGTTATCTGGGCCTTCGTTCTAGGTATGGCGGGAAGCAGCTTCGCGATAGGCATTCCTTTCGTCAGCCGCTGGTTCGGGCCGGAGCAGCAAGGATTAGTGGCGGGAATTTTTGGCATGGGCAATATCGGCACCGCCGTCAGCGCGCGCCTCGCGCCGCAGATCGCCAAGAATACTGGCTGGCATACGGTCTTTCTGGTGTTTGCCGTCGTCCTGTTTGTCACCGCCGTCGCGTTTTATTTCGTCGCTCAGGATGCGCCGCTACCACCTGGCCCAACAAAGACCATGGCGCAGCGCTTGAGCATCCTGAAAGAAAACCGGCTAGTGTGGCTCTTCAGCCTCTTTTACTTCGTCACCTTTGGCTGCTTCGTCGCCTTCGGCCTCTATCTGCCCAAGCTTCTCACCGATCTCTATAAGCTCGACAAGATCGATGCTGGCAACAGAACAGCCATCTTCGTCGTCTGTGCTACGCTTGCACGTCCCGTCGGAGGATGGCTCTCCGATAGGCTTGGCGCCTCCCGTGTGCTGACCGCCACCTTTGCTGTGGTCCTTCTGGCAGCGCTCATCCTTACCTTCCAGACGCAGGTAATTATTCTAACCTCTTGCTTTCTGATCGCCGCCGTATTCCTGGGCATGGGTAGTGGCGCGGTGTTCAAGCTCGTACCACAATACTTCGCCAAAGACGCTGGCACGGTGACCGGGCTGGTTGGTGCTGCGGGCGGACTCGGCGGGTTCTTTCCTCCGTTGATCATGGGTGCAGTGAAATCAACATCAGGAAACTACAGTGTAGGATACCTTCTGCTGGCCTTAACTAGTGGGGTATGCCTCATCCTCCTCATCAAGGTTCTCAACAAACCCCAGGCCCCGCGACAAGGTAGTATCCAGCAAATGGGCAGTCCTGCGCAGTCTGGGTTAGGGGTAAAGTAACTGGAGTAGCCAGAACAAGATGAGGGCTTGTACCTATGGGAGAGGCCTCGCTATGAGCGGCAACTCCCAATCAAGCTCATACATGCGAAAGGAAGGCAATCTGATGCGCAAGCGATCGGTGCTCTTTGGTGTGCTGGCCGCTCTCGTCCTCACCGTGCTCATCGGCTTGGGCTCTCGTGGATTCCATTGGTTCGACGCAGCCCTCATCGGGTATGCTGTCGGGACGATTTTCGTGGTTGCCGCCGTCACTTACAAATACACCTTCTGGATCGATCGACCCCCTACGGGACGCTACTGGCGGCGGAGCTGGGAGATGTTCCTCTCCTTCGCCAATTTTCGCCGCTATACCTCACTCGTCCCCAGGGCTATCATCACCGACCTCTTCACCCAAGGCTTCATTCGCAAGCGCGGGCGATACCGCTGGGTCATGCACCAGTGCATATTCTGGGGCGTAATTGGTTCATGCGCCATCACCTTCCCACTCACGTTTGGCTGGCTCCGCTTTACGCAGACCCCTGCGGGAGACTACCGCATCTGGCTGGTAGGCTTTCCGTTCTTTAGCTTTCCTGCCGGCTCGGCCTTTGGCTTCCTCATCTTTCACGCCCTGGATTTCACCGCGATGCTGCTGTTGGTAGGGCTGGTGCTAGCCTTTCACCGCCGCTTTCACGATCTCGCGGTCATCAGCGTGCAGCGGTTCAACTTCGATCTCATGCCGCTCGCCCTACTGTTAGCCATCGTCCTTACCGGCCTCGCGTTGACAGCCGACAGCGCCTGGTTGGGCGGAGCTTACTACTCGTTCATTGCGCTCACGCATGAGGCCGTCGTCGTCCTGTGGCTCATTTCGCTGCCCTTTGGCAAGTTCTTCCACCTGATCGAGCGCCCTGCCACGGTCGGCATCAAACTCTACACACAGATCACTCGCGCGGAAGCGATGCACCCATGTGCGCGCTGCGGCACCGAGTTCGCGACCGAGCGTTTCGTTGGCGACCTCAAGAAGACACTGGCCGACGTAGGCGAGAACTACACCTTGCCCGCCACCGCCACGTTCGCTCATGGCGAAGCCGCGACGCAAAGCGCTCCCCTCTGGTGGCAGGATCTCTGCCCCAGATGTAAGCGCGTCATGCGGGCGCAAGCTATCTTTATGGCTACCGGACGCGAAGGCAATCGGTTCCTCTGATTCTGATGAGGAACGCCAGACACACGATAAGGAATACACAATGAGTGTTGACAAAGTGGTGTTCAACGGAAGCCAGTCGAGCCAGACCTACGACTTCATCACTGGCACCACGTCCCCAGGTTGGAAAAGCGATGAAGAGATCGATCGCTACGTGCCCACCCACTGCTGCTACTGTGGCGTGCAATGCGGTATGTACCTCAAAGTCGAGGACGGCAAAGTGGTCGGCTTTGAGCCCCGCGAAGACTTCCCGCTCAATCACGGCATGCTCTGCCCCAAAGGCGTCACCGCCTATCAGACGGTGAACCACCCCGACCGCTTAACCTATCCCCTGATGCGGCGCAATGGCAAGAACAGCCCATTGGAGCGCGCAACCTGGGACGAAGTGCTCGATACCATCACCGACCGATTTCAGGCAATCCAACACGCATACGGCAACGAAGCCGTCGCGGTCTACAGCGGCTCGTCGATGACCAATGAAAAATGCTACCTCATGGGCAAATTCGCCCGCGTCGCGCTCGGCACGAAAAACATCGACTACAACGGGCGGCTCTGCATGTCCTCGGCCACAGGCGCCAACGAACGCTCGCTCGGGCTCGACCGCGCCGCCAATCCCATCAGCGACATGCTCCACGCCGATTGCATTTTTGTCATCGGCGCAAATGTCGGTGAATGCTTTCCCATCATCACCAGCTATCTCTGGCAAGCGCGCGACCGCGGCTGCAAGCTCATCGTAGCCGATCCCCGCCAGACCCCCATCGCCCGCACAGCAGATATCTACTTGCCGCTGCGCCCAGGAACCGACTCAGCCCTGCTCAACGCCATGCTCTACGTCATCATCCAGGAAGAGCTGATAGACGAAGAGTTTATCAGCCAGCGCACGGTCGGCTGGGAAGCCACCAAAGCGATGGTCATGCAGTATCCCCCGGAGCGCGTGGCGAAAGTGTGCGGACTGCGTCCCGAAACTATCATAGAGGCCGCCCTGCTCTATGGCCATGCCAACGCCGCATTGCTCTACACCGCCCGTGGCCTGGAACACCAAAGCAAAGGGGTGGACAACGGCGTCTGCTGTGCCAACCTCGCGCTCGCCACCGGCAATTTCGGGCGTCCTGGCGCAGGCTATGGTACCTTGACCGGACAGGGCAACGGCCAGGGCGGTCGCGAGATGGGCCAAAAAGCCTCACAGCTACCCGGTTGCCGCGACATCGAAGACCCCGAAGATCGCGCGTACATCGCATCTGTATGGGGCGTTGACGAAGCAACAGTGCCCCATTCCGGGTTGCCGGCGACGCTCATGATTCCTGCCATGCTCTCCCAAGACATCCGCGCGTGCTTCATGATCTGCTCGAACCCCATGGTCTCGCTGCCCGACCAGCACACTGTCGAAGCGGCCTTACGCAAGCTCGATCTGTTCGTCGTAACCGATTTCTTTCTCTCCGAGACGGCACAGCTCGCCGATATCGTGCTGCCAGGCAACGTCTGGGCCAAGGAAGAAGGCACGACGACCAGCCTCGAAGGCCGCGTCATCAAATACAACAGAGCCGTCGATCCTCCCGGTGAAGCTCGCCGCGACTGGCAGATCGTATGCGAGTTAGCGCGCCGCCTGGGCAAAGGACAATATTTCGACTTCCACAGCCCCCGCGACATCTTCGACGAGCTACGCCGCTGCACCAAAGGCGCCAAGTCGGACTACTGGGGCATCACCTACGAAAAGATCGCGGCGCAGAACGGCGTCTTCTGGCCTTGTCCCTCCCTGGAGCACCCCGGCACTCCCCGCTTATATGAGGAGCGTTTCGGCTTCCCCGATGGCAAAGCTCGCTTCCATCCCATCGCCTACATCCCCCCAGCCGAAGAGCCTGACGACGAATTTCCGCTGGTGCTTACCACCGGACGGGTCATCTATCACTATCTCTCTGGCAACCAGACGCGCCGTGTCCCCTTCCTGATCGAGCAAGCGCCCATCCCGTGGGTCGAGATGCACGAGCAAACAGCATCACGGCTGCACATAGCGGATGGTGACTGGGTACAGGTGCGCACTCGCAGAGGCGAGATGGTAGTCCCCGCGCTCATCGTGCGCTCGATCCGCCCCGATACGCTCTTCATTCCCTATCACTATGGCGGTGCCGAGGCAGCTAACCAGCTCACCAACCCTGTCCTTGAGCCGATGATGAAGATCCCTGAATACAAAGTCTGCGCCGCCGGAGCAACGCGCGCCACCGAGCCGCCCGACTGGGCCAAAGGCAAAAGCGTGGAGATGCTCGCCGATGCCAAAGCCCGCCGCCGCACATTGCCCATTGCCAATCGGGAATCGAACCCAGCATTCAAGTAACGAAGGGTCAGCAGTGAAAGAAGGTGCTATATGAAGAGAATCTTCCTCGATCCTACTCGTTGCATCGGATGCCGGAGTTGCGTCTCTGCCTGCCGCGAATGCGACACCCATAAGGGTGAGAGCATGATCTACATAGACTTCATCGACCGCAGCGATACCGTTGCTACGTCGCCCACGCTCTGCATGCACTGCGAGGACCCGCTCGCTCCCTGCGCGCAGGTCTGTCCGGCACAAGCGATTCTAGTGAGCGCCGACGGCATCGTGCACCAGGCCGACGAGACACGCTGCATCGGCTGTCAAAACTGCGTGTTCGCCTGCCCCTTTGGTGTCCCGAAGTTCCAGATCAGCCAGCAATACATGCGCAAATGCAACATGTGCTATGACCGCACCAGCCAGGGCAAAGGCCCGATGTGCGCGACGGTCTGCCCCACCCAGGCGATCTTCTACGGCACATATGAAGAGTTCGTGACTGCCGGTCGTACGCAACAGGGCGCCAAGCCCATCAACCAATTTCAGTTTGGTGCGCAGGCGCTCCGTACCCGCAACTATGTCGTCATGACCGATCAAGATGAAACCCTTGATCTTATGGCTCTGACTGCCGAGGCGCACCTGGGCTACCTTGCCGATATACCCGCGCCGGCCGCAGACCGCGACGTAGCCCCTTGGGTCGATGCGCGAACAGCCGGCATTCCTACTCGTGAGGCCCCACCGCAGCCCTGGACGCCGCGCAAACCGCTTACCCCGGAGCCGCTCATGCCGCCACACGAGCCAGCGGTCCCCGAGCCGGAGAAAACGCCGGTGGCCCCATAAACCGTTTGCGCCCATGAAATTGAGGATAACTGCAATGACACGTGGCCTATATCCGACCCAAGAGCCAAATACGACATCCCCAGACAGCTCCGATCAGCAACCGGCACAACCTCCCGTCACGGGCGACAGAACAGGCGCCGAAGAGTGGCGACAAGAATTTCCATACCGCCACGACGAAGACGACTTCGTCACCCGTCGCGATCTGCTGCACTTCCTGGTGGCTGGCTCTGGAGTCGTCTTCCTGGCAACCGGCGCCCTGGCCATACTCGGCCACTTACCAAAGGGTCCTGACGTCAAAGCCGTACCAATCGCGCGGGTAGGCGAGCTTGCCGAAAACGCATGGAGAGTCTTTGACTTTCCAGATAAGTATGCGCAAGGCATCCTCATCAATCTGCCAGGGAAAGGGCTGGTCGCCTATAGTGATGTCTGCACCCACCTATCCTGTGCGGTGCTCTACGACGACACCACCCACCAGCTGCACTGCCCCTGTCACGAGGGCTACTTTGATCCGGCCACTGGCAACGTCCTGGCCGGTCCGCCAACCAGGCCCTTGCCCCTAATCCAGCTCGCCATCCATGACGGAACTATCTACGCAGTGAAAGAGGTGCTACGATGAGCATCGATGAAGAGCCCATTCGTAATATCAGTACTACACAGCGATATCCCAAGGCCAACCCCGATGATCCGCCAGTGCCGCGAATCCCGCGCGGCCCCGAAGGTCCACGCCCCGAGCCATATTTCGCCGGCTTGTTAGGGCGCAGAGCCATCGTCGAGGGGCAAGTGCTCGTCGTGGCGTTCCTCTTTATCGGACAGCTCTGGTTAGTCACCGAAGCGCTCTACGAATTGCTCTCCGGCCGCACAGATACGCTCGGATGGCTCACCCTTACAAGCTTCATTGGGTTTCTCATCGCGCTCATCGTCTGGCGCTGGCCGCGTCGCCGCCTGGAAAGCTAATCGTGACCGCCTTTACCCCAGCACTTCTGGATCCACGGGGACGAGATCGCACCCCCGTTCATAACGACTCAACACAACACAACTGCACCCTGGACGTCAAACCGCCAGGGTGCAGTTGTGAGAACAAGCCCAGTTTCCCGCGGCTCTAATCCAGACCGCTACGCTTGTTGCACTGCTGCGAACATCCCATCGGCTTCCTTGTTGTTCATCTTATCTTGGAAGCCGCAGACACCGCAGCGCGCCGTAGTCTTCTTGCTGATAGGAAAGAGCGGCACAAAAAACAGCGTCATATACATCTTCGTGCGCACAACGGCATGTGGCGTGTTCTGCCCGCACTTCTTGCAAACGTATTGCGTCTGACCCATGACATTGTTGCGGGTGCGATAGCCATAGATGATCGTGAAGATTGGCATGATGACCCCTTACCCTCTCTCATCTC
>DASVOW010001031.1:0-2378 GCA_036383155.1 Ktedonobacterales bacterium | reverse complement strand
CCTGAGAAGGTCGCCGAGGAGATCTGGACCTTCATCGAGCCCTTCGCCGGCTACGGCTTCAACAAGGCGCACGCCTGCGCGTATGCCTGGGTTGCCTACCAGACCGCCTATCTGAAAGCCAACTATACGGCGGAGTTCATGGCGGCGACGCTCACCACCGAGGCCAGCGACGCGAAGAAAGTGGTAGCCGCCGTCGAAGAGTGCCGCCGTATGGGCACCGAGGTGCTGCCGCCCGACATCAACGCCAGTGAGAGCGGCTTCACCGTCGAGGCGTTGGCTCCGGGCGAGGATGGCGAGCCGCGCCGGGGAGTGCGCTTTGGCTTGCTGGCGATCAAGAACGTCGGCTCGCGTCCCATCGAGGAGTTGCTCGAAGCGCGAGCCAGCGGCGGCCCCTTCAAGTCGCTGGTGGATGTCTTCGCCCGCACTGATAGCAAGAATCTGACGCGCGGCGCCGTCGAATGTCTCGTCAAAGCTGGCGCATTCGATAACCTGGGCCGCCCTGAAGACGTGAGCACGCATGCCTGGCGCAGCCGCTTGATCGCCTCATTGGATCGCGCGCTCGCGTTCGGTCAGCAGCAGCGCAAGATGCGCGAGATTGGCCAGAACAGCCTCTTTAGCTTCGGTGCCGACACGGACGCGCCCGCCGATGACTTCGTAGTGGTGGATGCGCCGGAGTATCCGCGCCAGCAGCTGCTTGCCTGGGAAAAGGACCTGCTCAATCTCTACCTCTCAGCGCATCCCCTCGCCCACGTCGCGAACATCCTCAAGCGGCGCGTCACGACCTACACGACCCACCTGAACGATGAATGGGCGGGTCAAAAGGTGACAATCGGCGGGCGCGTCACCGACCTGCGCCGCATCATGACGAAAAAGGGCGACTCGATGGCCGCCGTTCAGCTCGAAGATATGTATGGCTCCATCGAGGTCGTCGTCTTCCCCAAGGTCTTTGGGGCAACCGCCGAACGCTGGCGCGCGGAGGCGATTTTGCTGGTGACTGGCACAGTCTCGATGCGCAACGATGATCCGCAGATCGTCGCGGACGATGTCGAGGAGTTCGTGCCGACGGACGAGGAGATCAACCGCAAGGAGTGGCTGCTTCGCATCCGCGTCGCGCGAGGCAAGAATGACCCCATCGAGCTAGCCCGCGTCGACCAACTGCTGACGGCGCTGAACAGGTATCCAGGCGACGACCGTTATGAGTTGCTCGTGCGTAATGGCCTCTGGGAGGCGCGGCTCGTCCCGCCGGGGGACAAGCGGGGCGTGCAATTCTGCCCGGAGCTGATGGATCAGATCGAGCGCATCCTGGGGAACGGCGCCGTGGAGGCAGTGGCGCTGAGCACGGCGGGAGTCGCGGCGCGCTAACTTGGCGCCGTCCCGCCAAGCCTCGCTCCAACTTCAGCCGGGGCAAGCGCGTAGTGTAGTCATATAGATGAGGACCTTGCGATGCTGTGATGGTCCTCGGGTGGTGCGGGGAGACGCATATGACCCCTGCGTCTATGCGGATGCCTATTTGGCGCCACTTCTGCTATACTCTCAGCTATAATGCGCGCCCAGGATACGTATGGGCGCATACGCTACCACTGATGTGATGCGCATGGGAGACGGTGTTGGGGTCTCATGCGCTATGTGTGCGCTATGGCATGGAGAGGCGAAGGAATTTGAATACTCAGCAGTATTGCCCGCACTGCGGCAGTCCTGTAGAGGGCGGGAGTGAGCGCTGCCGTACCTGCGGGGCCGCTGTAGTAGCGCTGCCACTCTCGCCATCGAGCGAGGCGAGCCAATTAGCGGAGACTTCCAGCTCCGATAGGAGCAACTCAGCTACTCCATTCGTCGTGTCCACGCCTCCGGCGACTACGCCGATTGCCTCTCCAGCAGCGGGATACGACGCTGCATCACAAGGGAACGAGTCGAAGTCTGCCGCGCCAGCTCCACCAACATCAATGCCCACAGGCGTACCGCCGTATGTCCCTGGCGGCTATGGGTATCCCTCTCTGGCGCAAGGTGGCTATGGTTCCCCGCAGCCAGCACCCACGTACGGTTGGCCTGCCTATGGCTACCCAGCCAATCCATACAGCTATAATCCCTACGGGGGATATGGCTATGGCTACCCAGCCTATCCATATGCCTATCCCTGGTCGTACTATCCGTACTCGTACTATGTGCCGCGCCGCCGTCCGCCGAATGAAACGTATGCGCTGGTCGTGTCGTGGGTGGTGACGGTTGCGGGTGGGCTCTCGGTGATCTGCGGCCTGCTGGTCGCGCTGCTGCTGATGCGAACTATCTCACGTGGAGATGGGGATAACCTCGTCACAGCGGGCAACTACCTGGGCTTCTTCCTGGCGCCACTCGTTGGCGGAGCCATAGCGCTGTACTATGGC
>DASVOW010001030.1:0-3914 GCA_036383155.1 Ktedonobacterales bacterium | reverse complement strand
ACGGGGCCGGTGGGCAGGCCCTTGTTGCGGGTGATCTCCGTCCAGGTGTCGCCACCGTCGATGGATTTGTAGATGCCGCAGCCCTCGCCGCCGCTGATAAGCTGGTAGGGGTTGCGGCGGGCTGCATAGGCGACGGCATAGAGGATGCGGGGGTTGTTGGGGTCCATGGAGAGGTCGTGGACGCCGACGTTCTCGTTGATATAGAGGATGCGATCCCAGGTCTTGCCACCGTCTTGCGAACGGAAAAGGCCGCGCTGCTCGTTGGGACCGTGGGCGTGGCCGAGCGCGGCGACATAGACGACATCCGGATTCGTCGGGTGGACGCGGACTTTGCCAATGTTGCGGGTGTCTTCGAGGCCGAGATGCGTCCAGGTCTTGCCGGCGTCGGTGGACTTGTAGACGCCGTCACCGTGAGAGACATTGCCGCGAATGGTCGCCTCGCCCATGCCCACGTAGATCACATTTGGGTCAGAGGGGGCGACGGCGATGGCGCCAACGGAGGCGCGCTTGAAGTAGCCGTCGGAGACGTTTTCCCAGTAGAGGCCGCCATCGGTGGTCTTCCAGACACCGCCGCCGGTCGAGCCAAAATAGAAGGTGTGGCTGTGGCTGGGATCGCCGGCGACGGCGACGACGCGGCCACCGCGATAGGGGCCGATGCTGCGCCACTCCAGCGAGGTGAGGAGGCTGGAACGGACGGCGTGCTCGTCGTGCGCGTTTGACTGTGGAGTCGATGACATGGGCTCGTTTCCCTTTCTGGTGTCATGACGTGAAGCGTTGCGCGGTGTGGTTGCGGGGAGCGCGCGAGTTGGGTTGTCGCACGTGTATCATGCGCATCTAACATACGCACAGGGCGCCATCGAACGCAAGGTGTGGAGGCTCAGATTTCTTATATAGTACGGCACATTGGGCAGAAATTTGTAGATTTAGATGGTGGAGAAAGGCGATTGAGGCGCGACTGAAACCATGTGTGTGTGGCGGGACGTTTCGGTTTGATGCACCACGTCGCTGCTTCTCCTGTTACGCTCCCGTGATCAACGATGATCCTGAGAGAGTTGTTGATCTTTACCTCAACCAGGACCCCTTTGAACATGAAGAGAGCCTGGATGCGGAGCGCAAGAAGAGGTATGAGGCATGGCGTGCCCAGTTTCTACCAGACAGAGAAGATATTTGGAATGACTCATGCGTCCCAGAACCCTAAGATCTGGCTGGCGTCTCGTGGCGTTCATACCATCCTGTGGGTGGTGTGCGTATGACGCCATCAAGCGCTATACGAGATAGGACAAGACGTCTTCTCAGTGTAGAGAATGTACTCTTGTATTAGCGCTTGTTTCAGGCTGATTCGTCAAGCTCCTCGGGCCATCAAGCTTGAAGTAAGCGCGAATGCCGCGCTCATACGCAGGCCAGGGCAGGAAGCGCCGGATAAACGACATGCCCCTAGCACCTTTGCCCACTGTGTAGCGCGGCCGTGGATTGGATGCTCGTATGGCTCGCAGAATAGTCGTCGCTACGAGCTGCGGTGGGGGAGCAGTTTGTTCCTGATGTTCGATGACGCCGAAGGCTCGCCCTTGCCAGGGAGCATACGCCTGGATGCTCTCCGCAGCCATTTGTCGGTTGTTGCCGAGATTGGTGTTGATGAACGATGGCTCGATCAGCGACACTTTGACGCCAAATGGCAGTACCTCATGGCGCAGCGCTTCAGTGTACGCCTCTATCGCCGTCTTACTGGCGGCGTAGTAGCCCAGGAACGGTACCGGCACTAACCAGCCGACGACTGAACTCATGTTAATGATGTGGCCACTGCCTCGTTCACGCATAGCCGGCAGAACGGCTTTGACCATACGGGCCGTGCCAAAGAAATTGGTGTCGAACAGGGCTTTGGCTTCTTCAAGGGTGGTTCCTTCGATGGCACCACCCAGCTCATAGCCGGCGCAGTTGATCAGGACATCGATATGTCCCGCTCGTTTCACAACTTCATCTACACGGGCCTGCACTGAATCTTGCGAGCGCACGTCAAGGCTCAGATATTCAACGCCAGCAACAGGTGTCACGCGGTCGAAAGTGCGGCTGGTGCCAAACACCGTCAACCCCTGCTGAACAAACGATTCCGCGATCGCACGTCCAATGCCGGACGATGTGCCAGTGATAAGTACGACGCGTGGCGTGCTCATGGCATTCACCTCTCGTGTGTGGTCAAGCGCTGACGAAGCGATACAAGACGGTGTGAGTCGGGTGGGTTTTCGGTGCGTGCCAATCAGGTGTCAGCAGGTGCCGGGCCTGCTCGATCCCGCACTCGTCAGTTAATGTCTACGTTCTGCATCCATGCTGATTTTCATATGATACTTTTCGGTCTCGTTTTTGTCAAGGTGCGAGGCGATTAACTTCATATCATCAGTTGTATTGTGTGTTATATTTGCTGCCGATTAGTATCAAACGAACTGGGGTGAAGCTATGGCCCGCAAAGGCGAACAAACGCGTGAGCGCATTATTCACGAGTCAGCAGCACTGTTTAACGTGCGCGGGTATGCCGGGACGTCGATTTCGGACATCATTGCAGCGGCTGATATCCAGAAAGGAGGGCTGTATCGTCACTTCGATAGCAAAGAAGAGATTGCCCTGGCGGCAGTAGAGTATGCCTTGCGGCTGCGCATCGAGGAGGTTCGGGCGGTGGTGGCGGACGATAAGCCTGTGGTCGAGCAGCTTGGCGCGATCTGCCGCACATTCCTGGATCTCATAGAGAGTCCGACGATCCCCGGTGGCTGTCCGATTCTCAATACGGCGGTTGAGGCTGATGACGCCTTTCTCCCATTAAAACAGGAAGCTCGGCAGGCGTTGGACCATCTGCGTCAGCTGATTAAGCGGCTCATTACTCAAGGCAAGGCGCGTGGGGAGATTCAGCCCTACGCGAACGGAGATGTGGTCGCCACGGTTCTCATTTCAACCTGTGAGGGCGCTCTCATGATGAGCAAGTTGTATGACGATGTAGTTCATCTCTATCGAGCAATCGATCACTTGCAGGCCTATTTTGAGACGCTGAGGACATAATGGAAGATACGGCGTATATTTGTTGCTCCAGGTAGTGAAAGCCTATCGGACGCGGAAGGTATTGTCTCAGGGAAGAGCGCTGTGGGGCGCCTCGTGGTCCCAATTCCAGCCGGAGGGTAAGGTGTAGGCCCAGCCTTCATACCAGCCAAATGGGGCGCTGACGAGGTGTTCGAGGGGTACGCCGTTCAGGAGGTGGTCGAGCGCCCAGCGTGTGGCGGAATGGCCGATGATGAGCACGTGTGCGCCATCCCAGCTCTGGGCGAGATCGGCGAGAAAACTCCCTACGCAGTCAACTACCTGGCGGTAGCTCTCACCATCGGGGTAGGGGTCGTCGATGTGGATCGGGCGGCTCGCCTCTAGCTGTGCGACCGGCATGCCGTTCCACTGGCCGTAGTTGCATTCGCGCAGGCGAGCGTCCTGAATAATTGTGATTCCGGTGCCGGCGAAGGCGATCTGGGCGGTTTCCACGGCCCGACCGAGGTCGGAGGTGAAGACGACGGCGATACCGTCGCGACGGCGACGCCCGCCCAGCTCTATGGCTAAACGCCTGCCACGCTCGGACAGACGACCATCGAGCCAGCCGGTGGCGATTCCCCGGTCGTTATCCTCGCTCCAAGAGTGCGTCTCAAAGATGATCTCAGTGCTCACGTTGTTCTTCCCAGGGTAGTTGGCTCGCGATGCTCCTTTGGCGTCAGTATAGCGTATGGGGTGCGGCATGCAGAGCAGTGGGATTTATGGTAGAGTAGATGAAGATATAGCAAGGTGGCATCTCTATCCGATCTGGTTGCGTATGGAGTGAAAGTGGGCATGCGGCATGTGGCACGTCTCGACATTTGGTGCTTACCGGCGATGTGGTCTGAGGTTTAGTATGG
>DASVOW010001029.1:0-4185 GCA_036383155.1 Ktedonobacterales bacterium | reverse complement strand
CGCTTCGTCACCGGCGTCATCGAGTGCCCGCTGCTCAACCCGACGGCCAGCCGCGAGACACTGCGCCACGACGAGATCTACGATGCCGTGTGCACGAGCCTCGCCGCGCAGTTGCTAGCCTTCTTCGAGCGGCTGGCGGTTGAGTCGCCGCTGGACTGGGCGGCAATCGTGCACGCGCACAACGATCTCATCAAGGGCTGGGCGGTGCGCTCTCTCGACCTGTTCACGCGCGTGGCCGATCTGGTGACGTTCAAGACGAGTCGCGGCAACCTGACCGTCCCCGAGTATCTGCGCGAGAATCCGGGCCGCATCTTCTACTATGACGAGGAGGACGGGCTGGCCCTGGCGCTGACGCTCTTCGAGGCGCGGCGGCTGGCGGTGATTGACGCGCGCTGGTTTGCCGACGTGGCGTTCCTCAAGCGCTACAGCGAGCTCTATGGGACACAGATCGAGCAGCTTGCCCCCGGCGCGGGCTTCATCTTCACACCTTTTGCGGACACTGACGGCTCGTGGCGCTCCGTGCTTGATGCTTGCGCCGCCGAAGGGCTGCCCGCGCGACTGGTGACGTTCCAGCCGGAGAGCCTGCCCGCGATTATGCTCTATCCGCCGGGGGCCGAGCGGCTGCGGCGCGCACGGCAGGTGGCTGAGCGCCCAACCGTCGCCAGCCCGATCCGGCGGCTCGTGCGTGACTATATCGCTCAGCAGCCGCAGAGCGACGCGTCGCAGGGCATGCTGCACCTGAATGCGTCGAATCCGCTGCTGCGGCGTGTGCGCGATTTTGGGCCGGAGCGGCCAGAGTTCGCGCCGCTAATGAGCATTCTGATCGCCAATGCGCGGGTCTTTGCGGGCCAGGGGCTCTCCGCGCAGGAGACTATCGCCTGCTTCGACCACATCAACGCCGCGCTCGCGCAACTGACCGGCCTCGATACGAGCGGCGAGTCCGGGCCGCGCATGCTCTCGGCGCCTGCGCTCACCGACCTGGGGCTGCGCCCGGATGTCGCGGCGCGGCTCTGCGCGCGCTGCCCCACGGTGGATGCGCTCCTTGCCGCCGACGTGAACGCGCTCGCCGAGGAGCTTGGCGTGTCGCCGCTGCTGCTCGCGACTGTGCGTGAGGAGGTGAGCCGTCAGGCGACGGGCGCGACCACTGACGCGCCCGCTGACAGGCAGAGCGTCATCACGCCGCTCGATGAGAGGCGGAGGGCGCGCGAAGCGACTAGCGCACGGGTGGATGAGTAGGCTGGCTGCAATGATGTCGAGACGGACTAACCGGCTGAGGAAATGAGGATGACATTCGATGACGAGTGATGGTAGCAGCATCTTCGACTGGACCTATCGCGACACAGAGCGGCTGTATGAAGCGGGTGGACAGAAGGCGCTGATCCCTGAGCGCGTGCACGCGTTCTGGCGCATGTATGACAACGACTTCGAGGGGGCTGATCTCGCGATCAGCGAAGCGATCCAGGTGGCACAAGCCGAGAGCGAGACGCGTTGGGAGCTGTTTTTGCGGCACTGGCGCGTGCAACTGCGCTCAAAGGAAGACCTGCGACGCGCGCTGCCCGAGGCGATTGATCTACTGACACTGGCCGAGGATGAGCGTGTGCGCGATGTGCCGCAGCGCATCTGTGCCTTCCACGATATCGTCTATTGCCACCTGGCGATGGATCCCGTCTGCTACGGGGAAGATACCCTGGAGAACGCGCAGTCGGTGCTGGCGCAGACGCCAGTGCGCTACGAATGCTCCGACTGCGCACGTATCAACAGCGCGACGGCTCTGGCGGCGCTGGGACGGCGGGAAGAGGCGCTGGCGATGCTAGCGCGCCTGCACGCCAACCAGCATGGCAACGGCGATAGCTTGCTCAATGGCGAGACGGAAGTCTACCTGCTGCTGGAGCAGTGGGACGATGCCGAGCGAGTAGCACGTCAGGCAATCGAGCAGGCACGCAAGAATCGCGAGCACGATCGATATATGCAGGCGCATATCTATCTGGCACGGGCGCTGATCGAGCGCGACCAGATAGATGAGGCGGCCGGGGCGCTCATGGAGTGTCGCCGGATGGCCAAATACGCCGGTGGCTCGTATCTGCTGGCGCAACTGCTGGAAATGGATGGGCGCCTGAGTATCGCAACCGGCGAATCCGGTGTGGACTATCTCACGCGGGCGGCGGAGCGCTACTTCGCACTGGGGCGCTATCGCGAAGCGGCGGTAGCGGGGCTGCGGGCGGCGGAGCGCGCGCGTGATTACGTCCCCAGACGGGAGGGAAACGCGAGCGGAGCGGAGAGCGTAGTGGAGGTGCAGCCCAGCCCGGAGCCCGCACTCGCCATCGTCGCGCAGGCGCTGGGCGCGGTACGAACGGCTGACCCCAAGCTGGCGGCGCGGCTGGCGGCATTTGGCCGGGTTCCTGTGGCGCCCGCTGCGCGCAACGAGCTCTACGCGGCGCCGGCGTCAGGTGGTGTGCGCGAGGGACTAGAAGCCGAACTGGAGGCGCATCTTGCCAACGGCAACCCGCGCGGCGTCGCGACGGCGCTCTACCGGCTTGGCGCCTGGCTCACGCAGCATGAGCAGCCGCGCGCGGCGGTCGACTACCTGATTCTCAACGGCATCATGGAGCGCGCCATGCGTCTGACTCACAACGACCGCGAAGACGCGCTGCTGATGCTCAGCGAGGCGAGCAAGAGTCTGCCGCAGGGCGTGATCGAGGCCGCCTTCGCGGCGATGGAGCGCAGCGCCCCGGAGCGGTTCGCGGGCATCTTTGGTGGGATGCCAGCTAAGCGCTGGCGCTGGCTGACGCGGGCGGTGGCGGCGGAATGGCGGGGCGAGGCGGTCGTCGAGCCGGAATCCTACGGGGAGGAAGACCAGGAACAGGACCAGGAACAGGACCAGGAACAGGCCTTCAGGTCCTGGCTCGATCACACCGCCAGCATGACGGCGCTTGTCCTGCGCTTCCGCAACCGAGCTGATCCGGCGGGCGTAGCGCGCTGGACGCGCTCGCTGCATGAGATCGTCGAGGAGAGTAAAGGACCATCCGGCGACGAGCCGAACCCGCTGACGGCCTTCGCTCAGGCGCTCGCGGCGCTCTGCGAGGGAGAAGACCTGGAGCGCGCGGTTGCCCTGGCGCAGCCGCCATTCGTCGATACGGTGCGCCAGGTGATCGAGCTGTCGGGGCACCCAGTCTGGGAGCATCCGGGCAATTGGCCGCTCGACTACTTCATCGAGCACGACGCTCAGATGGCCGTGCAGGCACTACGGGCGCACGACGAGCGCAGCACCACACGCCGCGAGAACATGGCCTTCCGCTTCGAGCTGCAGGCGATGGACTTGCGGGAACAAGAATCGGTCGCCGATGTCGCGCGGCTCCTGACCGCGCTCGCCGAGGTGGTGCGCTCAGATGGAGCGATCCCAGCCGGCGCGAGCGAATTACCGGAGGAGTTTCAAAAAATTCTGGCGGCGGTGAGTGAAGCGGGAAAAACGCAAGGCGAGGAGACGCAGCCCAGCTAACGCTGGCAGAGCGGTGTCAGTGGAGTCTAAGCCAGTGACGCTGAGTGAGCATGGAAAGACCCCGGCGGGAGGGTGTCCGCGCCGGGGTCGTGAGAGATAGGCCGGGGAGCATACGTCCGTCTCCCCGGCGGGTGAACGTTATCGGGCCTTACATTTCGGCGCCGAGGCCGAGGTTGGCGCGGACGTTGATCTCGTCGAAGCTAGACTCAGCGGCGGGCTCGCGGGCGAAGAGCGAGCCGGCGATGCAGCCGATGAAGCCGAGTGGCACCGAGACGAGGGCGGGGTTATCGAGCGGGAAGAGCGCCTTCGCCTGGATCAGGTGGCTCGCCGCCGCCGCCGTTCCTGGTGGGTCGATGCCCATGATCGCCGGGCTGATGACGATCAGCAGCAGCGCGGAGACCAGCCCTGTGATCATGCCGATGATCATGCCCATCGTGTTGAAGCGCCGCCAGAAGAGCGTCAGCAGGATCGGCGGCACGTTGGCACTGGCCGCAACGGCGAAGGCCAGGCCGACGAGGTAGCTAACGTTGAAGTTCTTGAGCGCGAGAGCCAGCAGGATCGAGAGCAGGCCAATCACGCCAGCCGTGATCTTGGCAACCAGCACCTGCTCTGCCTCATCCTCTTTGCCCTTCTTGACGACGTTGAGCCAGATATCATGCGCGAAGGCCGACGAGCCGGCGATGGTCAGG
>DASVOW010001028.1:0-2450 GCA_036383155.1 Ktedonobacterales bacterium | reverse complement strand
AGCGCGACCACACCAACGACGATACCTTTCCACCGGCGGCGGAGCGCTCCGTCGAGCTGCCGCAACGGGAGCATGCTGCGCGATTCTATGTGTTGCCCGCGGCTACTCTGCGACATGCCTCACCCTGCCTCCCTCCTGCCCTGCTGCTCCGCTGCCCTGCTGCTCCGCCGACCTGCTGATGATACTCCAAGCAGGCTCGCCTGGAGACGGTTCCAAATTATTGGCGGGATGAGATGGCGGGATTGCAAGAGCAGACTTCACTTCTAATGCCACTGCGCGCTGGTAGGAGAGCCGAACGTGCCGAGCATGGTCAGGAAGAGCTGGCCATCACGCGCCGCCGTCTCGGCGTTCGAGGCGACAGTGAAGACATAGGAGGAGCCTTGTGGTCCCGCGGGGAGCACAGCGACCTGTACGACGTTGCCCCCCTCACTATTGGTGAACAGGTACACGGTGACGGGGATGCTACCAATGCAGACGGGAGTTGGCTGGGCGTGGGAGGCCGGAAACCGCCCTGATGCGTAGCCATCGGCTATCGCTTGCTCGCCCGGGCCTACCTCGATGGTAATCAGCGGAGGAGACCCATCGCTGCGCATCTTGCCGCTCGACCTGGCTTGCCCAAGGCTACCAGGCCCGAAGAAGTCGACGACGTGCACGTACGAGGGCGAGGCGGCGCCAAGACCGGACCCATCGGGGACGTACTCGAAGGCGCCCATGCGCCAGGTCGGGGGTGCAGCGACGCGAAAGGGAAAACGCGCATCACGATACCACGTCCAGCCCTGCGGCAGCCCTTGTGCCGTGCACTGGACGTTCCAGGTTGCCGTCGGCGTCGCGCTCACCGGCGTTGACGCTCGTGCGCTCTGGCCACTCTGCGGTGGGCTGCTCGTCAGCTCGCCAGGGGTGCATCCCATCAGCACGCACATTAATGCCGCGACCAACCCCGCCGCTAGCCTCACTTCCCGACCCCTTTGAAGGTGTAGCACCTGTTATGTCCTCCCTCGCTCGTCGCACGCATCCCCAGCGCGTCCGCTCCTGCCTTGTTCGGCACGATGGCGTTTGAGTCGTGTAGCACCCGCAGGCTCATCAGCAAGGCACCTGCGTCGCTATCATACGTTACCTATCTGCGTTTTGGAACAGCCTGTAGTGAGTGCAGCATGGACGCGTAACGCCAGTACATAACACGCGCTCAGGTGGGTTGGGGATACGCTGGGGCATGCGCTCATGCCGGCATGCAGGCGGCCCCACAATCAAGGGTTAGTCGAGGGGCGTTAGCACTCGCGGTGTACGGCTGGCTCCTGCGTCTCTATCCGCACTCATTTCGTAGCGGTATTTATCGTCCTGCCAGGGTGGGCATACTGCGTGGGAACAGCGTTCGGGCTGCAGCGCTCGTCGTCGCTCGTCCACGCGCCGCAACCCACCAGCACCGCGTGAGCGAGCACGGCGCCCACGCGACACCCGGCGAACGACTATTGAGTATGTGTAGTGTGATGGAGGAGGATCGATCCATGTCGAACCCACCCGCACCAGCCGGTCAGCCAACAGGCGACAATACTCTAGCGCTGGTGAGTCTGCTCGTAGGCGTTGGCAGCTTTGTCCCCGGCATTGGCCTCATCGCGGCTCCCATTGCGCTGATTACCGGCATGATGGCGCTGCGCAGGTCGAAGGGCTATGCGCCGCGACGGGCGCACCGTGGGATGGCAATTGCTGGAATTACGCTCGGAAGTATTGCTCTGGTCCTGTACCTCGTCGTAGTGCTCCTGTTCTCCCTCCGGCCTGGTGTATACCGGATTTTCTAGCGATCCTCCGGTCGTGGCCGTCGTCGAGACGCCAGTACTGTCGCGCTCAGGTCTACGCAAGGATGCGGACGGCAGGGCGTTGCTTACTCGTGTCGTGGACGGCACCCGGAATCGCCTCCTTCAGAGAGTGGGACCAATTGTCGCCTCTCAAGGGACGATTGGTCATATGTTGACGCGTGCAACGCCGGGGGTGCGTTCCGTTATTGGGCGGCGTCTACCGCAACCGTGCGTAGGGTCGTGCCAGTTTGATAGGCACGATGAAACCTGCTGACGTAGATTGAATTAGTGTGGGACATTGGGCGGTTCCTTGACACAGGCTAGCTATGTTCAATAGAATTCCAGCCAGACGGGGAAGCAGAGAGTGAAGCTGCTTCATAGTGGGAAGGAGTGTATAAGACAAACGTTTGTGCTTTGGATGCTCGAGTCAGCATATGCACGCGCCGTTGCGTACCGAACACCAGAGTAGCGCTCGAAAGGAGCATAGTCCGTGGTGAACAATGCTGTCGCAGAGAAGCTTCCGAATCGCTGGATCATCGTTGTTGCCGCAGTTATCATGCAACTCTCCCTCGGCGCCGTCTACGCCTGGAGCGTGTTCGTCACTCCTCTGCAAACTGAACACAAGGCGCTGGGCTGGAGTGTGACTCAGATCACGCTGAC
>DASVOW010001027.1:0-1733 GCA_036383155.1 Ktedonobacterales bacterium | reverse complement strand
CCGTCAGCGCCGGGGCCACATGGGTTGCTCGCCTCCTCGCTGCTGGCGTCTGCTGTCTTAGAAGCGCTTGGCGACGCTGTGGTGGTATATGACGAAGCCGGGCGCCTCGTGGACAGCAATCCCGCCGCTGAGACGCTCCTTGGTCTCGCGCTACCCGGCCGCAAAGAGGCGCTTGCGGTTCCCATCGGGGAGCGTGAGGGAGCAACCGCCTTTTTCACGCTGGAGGGGCAGCCGCTGCCGCGCGAGGAATGGCCGCCGGTGCGTGTGCTGCGGGGCGAGGTGCTTACCGGGGCACAGACCATGGATGTGATCGCGTACGCCGCGGATGGGCAAGAGCACATCCTCAACATCAGTGGCGCGCCGCTGTTGGATGCGCAGGGAACGGTGATGGGGGCGGTCTGTGTGTGTCGCGATGTGACGGAACGCATGCAGCTGGAGCGGGAGCTGGCCCAACGCGCTGTCGAGCTGGAGACGATCTTTGCGATGCAAGTCGAGGGCGTTGTCCTGGTCGACACGACCGGGCGCCCTGTGCGGATGAATGAGGCACAGCGACGACTCCTCGCTGCGAAAGGGATGGATCCGGAGGCGAGCGTCGATACATGGGCGCAACTGCTTCCGCCACGTGACGTGGCAGGGCAGCCAATACCACGTGAGCATCTCCCGTTCTACCGCGCGCTGCGCGGCGAGACGGTCATCGGCGAGAAGGCCGTAGAGTTCTACCAGCGCGCGCAGGATGGGAAGGATGTGGTGCTGCGCACCAGTGCGGCACCCGTGCGCGATGCAGAGGGGCGGATTCTCGGCGCGGTGCTGACGACGTACAACGTGACGCAGCAGCGCCGACTGGAACAGCAGCGCCTCGACATTATGCGCGTGGTTGCCCATGAGCTCAACAATCCGGTCGCCGCCGTGCGCCTCTACTTCGATACACAGCGGCGCAGGCTGCGGCGGGGCCTGCCGGCCTTCATGCCGGACGATCAACTGCTGAGCGAGATGGAATATTCCATGACGCGCATGCAGCGCCTGCTCGACGATATGCGGGTCGCCACGACGGTGGAACTGGGGATGCTGAGCCTGAAACGGGCGTGGCATGACGTGGCTGCGCTATCCCATGCGGAGGCCGTGTCACAGCAGGCGGTGACGGGGCGCATGGTGCAGGTGGAGACGCCGCCGGAGCCTGTGTGGGCGGAGGTTGATGGGGATCGCATCGGGCAGGTCATCGCCAATCTGTTGACGAATGCGCTCAAATACTCGCCCGCGGACCGGCCAGTGGGGGTCACGGTTGGCGTTGCTGAGGGGCAGGTGAGGGTGGCCGTGCGCGACGCTGGGCCAGGCATCCCGGCGGACGAGCAGCAGCACCTTTTCGAGCAGTTTCACCGAGTGCAGGGTATCGAGGCATACGATAATTCAGGCGGCCTGGGGCTGGGTCTCTACATTAGTAAGGCGATTGTCGCGCAGCATGGTGGGGAGATGGGGGTGGAGAGCACGCTTGGGGTAGGGTCAACCTTCTGGTTCGCGCTGCCTCTGGCTGCCGGAACCGGAGAGAATGCCGCCGCTGGCTCGTGAGAGCGGCGGCGCGATGGATGGATGAAGAAGAGGGTGGCGCGCTCGTGCACGAGCGGACCACTCACTCGATGAGTAGCCGGGGCGGCGCTCACTGGACGGCGGACGACTGAGCCGTGGGAGATGCAGGAGATGCGGGGGGCGATGCCTGGGATGGTGCAGCCAGGGGCAGG
>DASVOW010001026.1:0-1672 GCA_036383155.1 Ktedonobacterales bacterium | reverse complement strand
TACGACTGCTGCGATTGCGCCGCGTCATCCGTAACGAGTCCGGGCAGCCGCAATGCGCAGATCTTCGCGACTTCCTCCAGGGCGAGGGCGATCTCGTCGTCGCGCTCATTGCCCAGCCGCGAACGAAAACCCGCCAGAATAGCCTCTTTTTTGTTCTTACGGGCGCAGATAACAAAGGGAAAATCGAACCGCTCCCAATACTGAGCGTTGAGCCTCTGAAATTCGGCGATCTCCTCGCCCGTAAGCTGGTCCATTCCTGCCGCCGCCTGCTCACTAGCAGAGGCAGAGCTGAGCGTGCCCGCAAGCGCCGCCCGCCCCACTAAATCCGGATGCGCCCGCAACAATGCGACCTGCTGCTCCCTTGGCGCCTCCAATATGATGCGCCGCAATGCGTCGCGCACATGCGCCACATCGGCAAACGGACGCCGCGTCCACAGCAGCTCGATGGCCCACGGCGGCCCTTCAATCGCTGGAGCGAGTGCCGCGATAAAGTCTGCCTGATCGAGCCTGTTGAGGTCACTCACATGCAGCAGTTGTGTGGACATACCCTCTTCTCAATTCTCCTCGCCCGAAGGCCGCCAGAAGACGCGTGCGCTCGTCCGGCTCGCACGCCTCGACACATTCTTCTGTCGTAGACTCGCGGTACCACACTCTACCACGGAGCCCTCGAATATAAAAGCTTTCCTGCTGTCCCGATTACACCCACATTTCGATAGAGGTGTGTATCATCCGAGCACGATGTCTGAAATACCCTCCCTGCCTGAGCTCAACCATTGCATGTCTGCTTCAGGGAGTCACTGTGCGATCACTCGGGCTGTGCCAGCGGCACATTCTGCAGACGCACGCGTCCCTCGGCAATCGGCTTGCCATCATCGCGACGGGTGATCGTGACATGCCAGAGTTGCTGCACACGCCCCTGGATAACTGGCTCGCCAACGATATCCACACGTCCCTCTCGCATAGATCGCAGAAAATCCGTCGTGTTGTTCACGCCAACTGCAAACTGCCCGCGCTCAAAGACAGCGGCAGAAGCGCCTACGCTGGCGACGCTCTCGATAGCGGTCGTATAGGCACCTCCGTGGACGACACCCCACGGTGTATGGTGCTGAGCGCCAAGATCGATGTGAGCCGTCACCCTGGTGCCGCTGATCTCATCGAAAGTCAATCCGAGGCCCTGCAGCCACGCCCCACCAGCTGATAGGTCAGCAAACCCGGGCATGCTCGGCTGCGGGTTACCGTCGTGATTGGTCATCTATGTCCTCTCTCCTCTGCTCTCATCCGCTCATTTGCTCGTAGGAAGCCACAACATTCCGGCACCCGTCCATCCGTAGTTTACGGCTATATGAAAACCCCGCCTACAAGCATGGTGGCTTCCCCGCGCCGCGTGGCGTAGTGGAAAGCCACCATGCGTATCAATGCCCTGCCGCACCGCCTTCATAATTGCGCTCGCCTGCCGTGATCGGCACTGGCAGCGTATTCTCTGCCGGCGGCACCGGGCAACTGTAAAACGGGCTATACGCGCAATACGGGTTGTACGCCAGGTTGAAATCGATCACCGCCGTCTCGCCGTTCGGTCCGTGATCGACCTCGATTTCCAGATACCGTCCCGCCCCATAGGTCTCGCGACCCGACGTCGCGTCACGGAACGGCACGAACAACTCGTGCGTATGCT
>DASVOW010001025.1:0-7071 GCA_036383155.1 Ktedonobacterales bacterium | reverse complement strand
GGGAGCGCCACCGCGACGACGCAAATCGGGTTCTCGGCTAGGTCCCGGCTCTTGCAGGTCCCCTCGCCGCTCGTGAAGTAGACCTTTTCGTCAAGCCACAACGCGCCCACCCCTGCGCCGTGCGGCCGCTCATTGGGGCGTACGGTTGCCAGCCAGCACGTCTTCTTGACGGAGTCGTCGTGCAACTGATCGTGCGCGACCAAGGAATCGGCTCGGCGTCGTAGCTGTCGAGGCTTGTCTGGTGCATCTCGTTGCTCCTCTGCTCATGTGGCCCAGTCGTGCCCACCACTGCGCTGGGGTGTATCGGTCGGGGGAGAGGAACGCCACGCCGGAGCGCTCGCCGCGCAGCAGCTCGTTTGCCATCGACATAGACTTCTTGGTATGCTCCTCCTCGGTCACGACGCGCAGCGGTAGGGCCATTCCCGAGACCTCCTGCCAGGAGGTACCGCGCCGCTCACATGAAATAGCATTCGCGAGCTTTCTCCTCTCCAGTTGCCGACTCAGGGCCTGTCCAAAGGAATAGGTATGCAACACATGCACGAAGGGACGGGGTCCATTTCCTCCCAACTCGGTGTCTTCCAACAACCTTTGGAGGACGCTCTTGCACCGCAACGATGGGAACAAGCGAAGAAACTCTAGGAGGGACGCTCATGACTGCACCTGCAGGGGTCCATGCCACTCTCGATACAGGCCTCTACCAGGCCCCACGGACTTCGCACGCCGTGCCATCGGAGGGCGACCGGATGTGGACAATTCGCCCCGTGCAGCACGCGGATGTGGCGGCACTCAAGGTATTATTCCGCAAACTCCACGCCTTCAACGCGACCCTCGACCCACGGTTTGCCCTGTCGGAGAGGTGGGAGACGTATTTCGATGCCACGATAGCGGAGGCACTGCGCGGTGAGGCGTTGTGCCTCATCGCCTGCAGGCCGGGTACCGATCAGCCGTATGGATTCGTTGTGGCTACCGTCCACCATGATTCAGACATGTGGCGCTATCACGAATGGGTTGAAGTCGAAGCGCTCTATGTGGATGACGCCTGGCGCGGATGCGGACTCGCCGAAGTGCTGCTGACCCGCGCGTGCGATTGGGCGGAGAGCATCGGTCAATCTGCCGTCCAACTTTATGTGACCGCCAGCAACGAGCACGCGATTCGCTTCTATCAGCATGAAGGTTTCGGCGAAACACAGGCCGTCATGCGCAAAGTACTCGCTTAACCCTACCAGCACCTCCACAGAGCTCCTCCGTAGGAGCCGCACCAGGATGTCAACAAGGTCAGATGGCTTCTAGTAACCTCTCCATAGCCTCCTTGATGCCGGGGCGCAGCGACCACATCCGACCCACTCCTTTCCCGACCGTTCACATATACCCTGAAACGAGGATCAATTCTGTCCTCCTTGCCTGGTATGCTGGTTCTTGGACAAGCAGAATAGTCAACCAGCCAGCTATCCATGAAGGAGGCACGCCATGATCCTCGTTACCGCGGCTACCGCTCCAGTGGGCCGCTCAATCGTCGAACAGTTTGTCGCAGCCGGTCAGCCGGTGCGTGCGCTCACACGCGACCCGGGCAACGCTGGGCTGCCACTTGGGGCCGAGGTGGTCGCTGGCGACCTGTCGGACGCGGCGAGTTTGCCTGCCGCTTTCCAGGGAGTCTCGGCGGTGTTCCTGCTGGCAGCCGTGCCTGGCTTCGCGCCTGCATTTCTCAAGGCGGCGAAAGAGGCTGGGGTCCGCCGGATTGTGTTTCAGTCTTCCGGAGCGGTAAACGACGATGCCGACGAGCAGCCCAACCCTATCGCGGCCTTCCATTATGATATCGAGCGCCAGATCCGTGAGGCGGGGCTGGAATGGACGTTTCTGCGCCTGGAGGTAGCTTCCGCCGACGCGTTGCAGTGGGCGTTCGACGTACGGGCGCAGATCAAGGCGGGAGATGTGGTGCGTGGCCCGTACGCCGAGGCGGCAGGATCGCCGATCCACCCCGCCGACTTCGCCGCCGTTGCCATCGCCGCACTCACTCAGGACGGACACGCCGGGAAGGTGTATCATCTGACGGGTCCGCAATCCCTGACGCACTGCGAAGAGATAGAGCTTCTTGGCAAGGCCCTTGGAAGGTCCCTGCGCTACGAGGAACTTTCGCCGGAGGCCGCACGGCAGGCGATCAGTCCGCATGCTCCGGCGGATGTGCTGTTCGAGACGTGGAGGAAGTATATCGGCGCGCCCGCTCCGGTCACCGACACCGTGCGGCGGCTCACAGGCCGCCCACCGCGCTCCGTCGACGTGTGGGCGGCAGACATTGCCGCCGGTCTGAGATAAACAGCCCTCCGTCGTGGAGCACGAGCGCAGAACTATTCCATGAGGGCGGAAGGTACGGGATGCGCGGGAAGAGGGATCTTCCCGCATCTCATTTGTTGCTCCTGATCTGGATGTCGAATGACTCCTTGCCGTCGGTCATCCAGCGCAGAAGTTGCTCTCCCTCCTCTCGCAGCGCATCTCGCACCTGAGCTGTAAGCGGCTCGAGTGGCTCAATGGCAAGGATGGAGCCGGAGCGGGTGCGCTCAATCTTCCATGTGCCGCGCACGAAGCCATCGACGAGGAATGTCGTGCACCGGCTGTTGCCGATGAAGACGGATGAACGGTATTCATCGGCTATGACGCGACGGCGGTCGGCATGGGAGAAGATCAGATTGTCGAAGTCTGGGAGGAAGCGCACCGGCGCGGGCGTATCCGCCGGGGGCCGTGGGGCATGGGGGAGATCGAAAAGCTCGCGGCCCTGCTCATCGCGGAACGTGAGTAATTCGGAGCGCAGGAGGTCAACGGTCTGCTGGAGGCGGGATACCCCGGACCAGGTCTGGATGTCTTGCACGCTCGCGGGGCCGAACGCCGCTAAGTAGCGGAGGACGAGGCGCCGCGATCCTCCGTCTGTGGCAGCGAGTGGGCGTCCTAACCAGGTGGTAGCTTCGGTATGGGTTGGCTTGCCGGTGAATCCCCAGAGACCAGCAGGGGGCGGCTGGATGAGCGCGAGGTGCATCCTCACGGAATCGGCTATCCGTGGCTGGCCCATGCCGGGGTAGATCTCCTCCATTCTGGCGCGCAACTCCACGGCGGTGCGCGGTTGCTCCTGCACGTAGGCGCACATGAGGGCGGTGAAGCGCTCCATATCAAAGCCGGGAGTCTGCCGGGCAAAGAGATGGAGATTGCGGCTCAGCGCGGGCTGGAGGATGGGGTGGATTTGGAGATAGTCCTCAGCAGACGTGAGATGCAGAGTACCGCGCAGCGATGACGCCCTCACCACCTGCCGTTGCTCAAGGAGGCGCGTCAGGTCGGCGCGCTGGAAGTCGCGCAGGCGCGCCCACAGGCCGATGTAGGGAGCGTTGGACACCTGGCCTTGCATGGCGACGAGGCGCTCGATGGTGCCAAGCGGCGCAAGGGATGCTCGCTCCAGTAGGAACTGGCGTGCGAGCGTGGCGCGGTTCAATTCGCGCAGGGTGAGGACGCGCTCTGCCATCGTAGCTCTCCATATGAGGGGATTGCCGGCTCGACGAAAGCCGGACCGGCACTCCCTATTCCCACAGATGTTCGGATTAGGCGTGGACCAGCTCTTTTTCGAGCGCATCATCAGTCTGAGCTGCTTGATCCGCTTCCGGTGCCGGCTTGACGGGCGCATGTTTCAGGAAGAAGCTCGCCGCCAGGGCAATGAGGGCAAAGATCAGCACCGCGACAAAGCCGTGCTGGAGCCCGGTGGCCAGCGCCAGCCTGGAAGCCTGGCTCGTGGGCAGGTGACTCACCGGGCCGCCGGAGACCGAACTGGTGACAACGGTTCCGACTATCGCGATGCCGAGCGACGCGCCCACCTGCCCAAGGTAGCGCAGACCGGCAGTGGTGACACCGAGGCGGTCGGCGGGCAGCGCGTTCTGGACCACCACCATCGGTAGGGTGAAGAAGGGGCCGATGCCGATGCCGGTGAGGACTAAGATCGCGATGGCAAGCGGGATGGCAGTCGCCGGAGTCATGAGAGTGATCAGGAAGACGCCAGCACTCATCAGCAGCGCCGCCACGATGCCAACGACGCGATAGCGATTGAACCGGCCCATCACCTGGCTGCTCAACATCGCGCCCACGACCATGCTCACTGAGAACGGCGTCATCACCAACCCAGCGTTGGTGGGCGAGACGGAGCGCACACCCTGAAAGAAGAGCGGCAGATAGAGTGTTAGGCCCAGCAGCACCATCGCTTGCAGCAAGGCGAGCAGCGCGCCCACGGTGAAGATCGAATTGCGGAAGAGGTCCAACGGCAGGATCGGCTCTGCTGCTTTGCGCTCGGCATAGAGAAACGCGACGAACAGCAGCACGCCAGTCGCGAGTATCCCCAGCACCGGCGCGGACGTCCAGGCGGAGGGCTGCTCGCCGCCCCAGGTCAGCCCGAGCATCAGGCAGATGGTGGCGGCAGCACAGAGGGCAGCGCCCGGGAAATCGACGCGGCGCAGTGACTCCCAGCCATTCCAGGTGCCGGTGTGCGCGGACAGATCGGCAGGCAGGAAGGTCAGCAGCGCCACAACGGCGACCAGACCAAGTGGCAGGTTGATATAGAAGATCCAGCGCCAGCGGGTCGCCTCGGTGACGAGCTGGCCCATGAGGGGCCCATGCTCCGCAAGCCAGCCGCCAATGGTCGGGCCGAACAGCGTCGAGACGCCGTAGACGAGACCAAAGATGCCACTCCATTTCGCCCGCTGGTCTGGCGGGAAGAGATCGGCCATGACGGTGGCGACCAATGCCATGCCGATGCCGGAGCCGAGACCCTGCACGGCGCGGAAGAGGATCAATTGATTCATGGTCTGGGACGCCCCGGCCAGCATGGAACCGAGCAGGAATATGGCAGTGCCAGCGAGCAAGAACCACTTGCGGCCAAACTGGTCGGAGAGCTTGCCGACGACGGGAATCATGGTCATCGAGGCGAGGATGTAGGCCGTCACAACCCAGCTATAGCGATCCAGGCCGTGAAGCTCCGCGATGATGCGCGGCATAGCGGTTCCAACAATCGCCTGATCGAGCGCCTCCAGCAAGAGGGTCAGCATCAAAGCAGCCATCACCGAGATGAGCGCGACACCGCGCAGGCGGGGCTGGCTGTGCGTTTCGGTGGTAAGCGATGCTGCAATCATCAGGTCTTTTCCTCTTTCATTTCGCTTGACGTGTTTCATACTAGAAGTATATGGTGGAAGGAGGGCAGAATCCGCCCTCGTTTCATGTGGATTTTCAAGATTCGCCAAAGAGGGGTCTCGTCATGTACCATCCCACCAGCCGCGTGCTTACAGTCCTCGAATTGCTGCAGGCGAGGCCGTCCATCACCGGTCCGGAGCTAGCCGCGCGGCTGGAGACGGATGTGCGCACGGTGCGCCGCTACATCATGCATCTCCAGGATGTCGGCATTCCCATCGAGGCGACTATTGGCCGGTACGGTGGCTACCGGCTGCGGCCGGGCTTTAAGCTGCCACCGCTGCTCTTTACGGAAGAAGAAGCTACCGCGATCATGCTGGGGTTGCTGGCAAACCCGTGGCTGGAGATCGAGCAGTCATCGGTGGCCGTCGAAGGCGCGCTGGCGAAAGTCTCGCGGGTGCTGCCAATGCGCGCGCGGGAACGGCTGCAAAGCATCACCGAGCATCTGGTCTTCTTTGCGCCACAACAAGAGGGGCGGCCCGATGTCTCGCTGCTGCTCAGGCTGAGCGAAGCAATTGGGCAGCAGCAGCGAGTGGCGATTGACTATCGTTCCCGCAACGACGAACTGAGCCACCGCACGGTTGAGCCGTATGGCGTCGTGGGATGGAACGGGCGCTGGTATCTGGTCGGCTATTGCTGCCTGCGTCAGGGACACCGCACATTTCGCCTGGATCGCATCCAGCAGGTAGAGGTGCTGGCGGAAACGTTCGAGCGCCCGGAGGATTTTGATTGCCGCGCCTACGTCATCAAGCAGTATGCTGAGAAGGCTGTCCGCTGGCAGATTGAGGTGGAGTTTCAAGCTCCGTTGTATACCGTGCAGCAGAAGATCCCGGCGTCCTACGGCAAGCTCTCGACCACGCCAGGGGGCGTGCTGTTCCAGAGTTACGCGGAGGATTTGGACAGCCAGGCACGCTATCTGCTGTCGCTCAACTTGCCGTTCGTCATTCATCAGCCGGCGGAATTGCGTGACGCGTTGCTGCGGCTGGCAGAACGGATAACGCAGATCGCGACCGCGCAGCCTGCCGTGGTGCATGCGGAAGGCACGCTCTAGCACGTCGGAGCATACTACCGGCTAGCTGTTGAAGAGCGATATACTGTCGCTGTGCCTGCCAGCAAAACGGCGGGGCAGGGGATGACTAGAAAGACGAGATGATGAGCGAGAGCACGAACGCGGCGATACGGGTGACGGTGTGGGGCGAGTATCTGCACGAGCAGCGCAACGAAGAAGTGCGCAAGGTGTACCCGCGTGGGATGCACGAGGCGATTGCCGACGGGCTGCGGGCACAGCTGGGAGAGGCTGCGCAGGTGCGGACGGCGACGCTGGAGCAGCCGGAGCATGGGCTGAGCGAGCAGGTGCTGGCGGAGACGGATGTGCTAACGTGGTGGGGCCATCTGGCGCACGGGCAGGTGTCGGATGCGGTGGTGGCGCGGGTGCGGCAGCGGGTGCTGGACGGCATGGGGTTGCTGGTACTGCATTCGGCACACCACTCGAAGAGATTTGTGTCGCTGATGGGCACGTCGTGCAATCTGCGGTGGCGCGAGGCGGATGACCGCGAGGTGGTGTGGACGGTGAATCCGGGGCATCCCATTGCGGAGGGGGTGCCGGAGGCGATCATCATTCCACGGCACGAGATGTACGGGGAGTATTTCGATATTCCACAGCCGGACGAGCAGGTCTTCATTAGCTCGTTCACGGGTGGAGAGGTGTTTCGCAGCGGGTGCTGCTTTACGCGGGGCTGGGGGCACATCTTCTATTTCAGTCCCGGCCATGAGACGTATCCGGTGTATCACCAGCCGGAGATCCAGCGCGTGCTGGCGAACGGCGTGCGCTGGGCATATGACGGTGGGCGAGCGGCGCGCAGT
>DASVOW010001024.1:0-4873 GCA_036383155.1 Ktedonobacterales bacterium | reverse complement strand
ACCTCGCGGCAGCCCTCTGGATCGCATCTGCCTCATGGCAGGCGCCGACGAAAGCCATCCGGCGCACGGGCGTCTTCGTGGCGGCCGATTTCGCCCTCTACTCCCTCCTGGCTGGATTCGCGCCATGGGCGTTTGTCGTGGCCCTGCCATCGCTGGTCCTCCTCCCCGTGTGGTTTCTGCTCGTAGGCAAACACCTCAGTTCGGCAAGGAAGGCAGCACCGGTGACAGGCTGACGCGCCTCGCGACGGTAACGAGACTCCTGGCCAACCTAAACTGGCATACGCTGCTCTATCCACATCTAGCAGCGCCACCTTGATGCACGCCCTCCATTTGCATATAATTAGAACGTATATTCGATTATCGTGAACGATTCTATGGATGGAGGGCAACCATGGCCGCCGCAGCTTATTCACTGTCAATCCATGAGCAACAAGCCGCAGACTCAGTGGCTGACGAGCCGGTGCGCGGCCACCCGACCGTCCACGAGATCCGCTGCAAGACACTGCTCAACCGTGTGCGCCCGCCCATGCCCTTCCGCTGGAGCATCAATCCCTATCGGGGGTGTGCGCACGCCTGTGCCTACTGCTATGCTCGCCCGTCGCACATCACCTTTGACATGGATGGCGGCGCCGAGTTTGAAAGCCACATCTTCGTCAAGGTCAACGCCGCCGAGGTGCTGCGCGCGGAACTGCGGCGTCCCGGCTGGCGGCGCGAGCCGGTGACTATCGGCACCGTCGTCGACCCCTATCAGCCACTTGAGGGACGCTACCGCCTCACCCGCGCCATTCTCCACGAGCTGGCTGCCGCGCGTACGCCTGCCACGATCATCACCAAGAACACGATGTATCAGCGCGACATCGATATCTTGCGCCGTCTGCAAGCACGTGCTGGCTGCGCAGTATTCGTCAGCGTCACCTCGCTCGACGCCGGGCTTTTGCGCCGCATGGAGCCGGGCACACCGCCGCCCCTCAAGCGCCTGCAAGCAATGCGCCGCCTCGTCGCGGCTGGCATTCCCGCCGGAGTGCTTGCCGCACCGCTGCTCCCTGGCGTCACCGATAGCGAGGCGTCGCTCGCCGCGCTCGCCGCTGCCGCCGCCCAGCACAACGCGCAATTCTTCATGGCAGGCGCGCTGCGGCTGGGCGAGGGCATCGAGCAAGCGTTCCTGCCGTTCCTGCGGCGCGAGCGACCCGATCTGCTCCCCACCTATAGCAAGCTCTACCCCACCGGCTACGCGCCCCGCTCCTACGTCGAGACAGTGCACACGCGCGTCTCCGCGATGCGCGCCCGCTACGGCCTCTCCTCATCCCCGCCGCCGCTGCAGCCCTCAGAGGAGCCCGCACAACTCTCCCTGGGCTGGTAATGCTCGCATCCAACACGAAAAGAGTGGGCCCGCCGAAGTGGCGGGCCCACAGCTGTGAAACGTATGTACAGCGGCACGTGATGGATGGCTTATGGCTGGCGTCCGGAGTCGTCCACCAGATCCTCAGAGTCGGTATAGACTTCCTCGGCGACCGGCGTCACGTTGCCCTTGGCGTCGCGCGCGACGATCTGGCGCTGCACCTGCACGTTACCCGCCGCGCCCGCGCCACTTGCGCCACGCGAGTTGACCACCACCTGATCATGCTCCTCAATCGCCACCGGCTCATCCTTGCGGCGCCTGCGCACCAGCAGCAGGAGCAGCAGCAGCAACAAAAGCAGCAACAACAGGCCCACCAGGCAGTACACCACCGCCATCACCGGGTTAGATGGCAGGAATGGGAAGCCTGACGATGGCGTAGCAGTCGGCACTGCTGTTGGTGTGGGAATGATCTGGGCCTTCGCCTTGACCGTGAGATCGCGCTGCGCCTGCAACGTAAACCCGCCGGCGCACGACCCCTGCGGCTCGACTGCCGTCACCGTGATCGTCTCGTCTTTATCCGTAAACGGCGCCTGGAACGTCACGGTGAAGGTGCCATCCTGGTTGACCGTCGCCGTGCCCACAACCGTATCACAGCCGTTCGAGCCCTTCGCGCCGTAGCGCACCTCTACGGTGCCGCCCGCAGGCAGGAAGTTCGCGCCCTTCACCGTGACCTGAGCCTGTGTCTCGACTGAATCCGGCATCGTGATCGTCGCCGGATCTTTGCTCAACACCTGGAAGGGTGTCTTCGACGTATAGGTCTGCCCGTTGGTGGTATCGACGGCGCAGATATAATAGTTCCCCTTGTCGGTGGGCGGCCAGACGAACGGGATTGAGATATTCCCATCGTTGCCGACAGTGCCATTCGCGCCCGCGATGGTCGTCACGCCCGTCCCGCAGGGGCCGGAGCTATAGCCAACCGTGATATTGTCACCGGACTTGAAGTTGGCGCCGTTGAAGGTGATGTGTGCGCCAACCGGGCCGGAGCCAGGGGTAAACGTCACAGTAGGAGACGTGCTTGGCGGGATGCCGGTAGCCAGGGCCGTTCCCATCACCGCGAGCGCCAGCAGCAGAGCCAACGGCAGCGCCACAAGCAGCCGAGCGCGCATGCCCCGCACGCGAGCGCCCGAAAGGATACGCATCTCGTTCTTTGGCGTTCGGGCCATCTGGTTTCTAGCCATGTGCCGCAGCGCCTCCTCTTTCAATTCGCATTTTTGCATCGTCCGCCACACATGCCGATTTTGACCGGCACCATCGGGCACGGAACGACTCTTTGAGCAATTCAGAAATGATACCGAGCGAGTGTACCAATAGCAGAGTTCAGTGTCAATACGCCAGCATATGCCAGCGCATATCACCATATGCCGGCCATCCCGCCGCCCCTCCACCACTGGAATACAGCCGGGACAGCAGGCACACATCTCTTCCTCATACTGCTTAACGAACGGGCGGCCCATCGGTATTACTTCCCGCTTCATATCCCCCAATCTGGGTAGTACGGCATTGAGCGGACGCAATGGCAAACGAGCGTAGATTCAGCCGATGTGCGGGATCGACTCAGGCGCGAGAGGTGTATCCTGACGTATACTAGAGAGGGTGGGAGCATGAGGGCGTGGAGCAGCGCCTTGAGAGGGCGACGAAAGTTGCTAGAGGATGCCAATGGCAAACGACGGGCGAGCGGATCGCGGCCGTGCGCAGCCGCGCGAGAAGCGACGCGGCACTGGCGTCGCACGGGATGGGCACACGCATGCCACCGAACAGACGTCGCACACGCACCCGCCAACCCGACCAGATCCAGCCACACAACATATTGAATCCAGCTCTCAACGGCGCAGTCACGGCGGCAAGAATGGCGCGCGTGATACTGAGGCAGCATCCGATACGCGAGGTTACCTTGGCGCGAGCGCACCCCAGATGCCCGCGCCCAATTGGAAGCGCCGACTCTACATCGATCGGCCCGCCGACCTGGCTGCGCTTGCCGCTGACCTCACTCGCGCACATGTCATCGCCATCGACGCCGAGTTCTCGCAGGTGCGCTCGCCGCGCCCGGACGAGCCGTCGCACCGGCTGGCGCTGCTCCAGCTCGCCTATGACAACGACTATGCCGCCTCCTATGTGGTAGATACCCTGCGTCTGGCGGACCTCTCGCCTCTGCGCGCCCCGCTGGAACATCCCAACGTCCTCAAGCTCTTCCATGGCATCGGTGCCGACGCGCGCGTGCTGGCGACACGCGGCCTGATCGCGCGCCACACGCTCGATCTGGAGGCCGTCAGTCGCGCAATCTTTGGCCAGCGCGAATCCGGGCTCCAGGCGATGCTCCAGCGCGCCAGTGGCATTCGCCTCGACAAGAGCCTGCAGCGTGCCGATTGGTCGCGCCGCCCGCTGACGCCCGCAATGGTGGCATACGCCGCCCGCGACGCCGAGATGACGCTGGCGCTCTACTCCTGGCTCTCTACCAACTATCTCTGGGCCATCTCGCTCTACGAGACGCCCGCCGACGAGCCGCTGCCCCCCGTCGCGCCGTGGATCCTGCCCTATCTGGAAGGCGCGCGCCCACGGCCCGCCGCGCTCGCCGTCGCCGAAGCCGGTCTCGCCGGCGATCTCGGCGAACAGGAGCATGCCGCGCGTGAGGCGCTGGCCGCCGTGCGTCACCCCAACCAGCGAGCCCGTGTTATTCGCCTCATCACAGATCTCGAGCTGACGCACCTCGCTCCCGAGCTGCACCGCTATCTCGGCGCGCCCGCGGCCGAGGAACGAGCGGGCGCCGCGCGCGCACTTGGCCGTCTGCACGATACGAGCGCCGCGCCATTGCTGCAGCCGCTGCTCGACGATCCCGTGCAGGACGTACGCCAGGCCGCAGAGCTCGCCCTCGAAAACCTCAAGAGCGCGCCACGTCCTTCCCGCGCCGCGGCGCTGGCCCGCGTCGCATCTCAGCGCACCTCAGGCGGCCCCGTCCGCTGGACCAGCGAGACAACGGAACACGACGCCGCCACAGACGAGAGCGGCTGGCGTGCCGCCCTGCGCGCCACCTTCGGCGTCGCCGAGACACCAGAGGACACCGATCCCGATCCTCACGACGACAATCAGTAATCTCTCCGACGTCTCGCTATCCCTGCGTACTGGAGCCTCACTGGCCGGATCCGCTGCCGATCGCTAATCCACCACCGCCGCGACGAGATGCGACACTGCGCATGCGCCAATACGCAAGAGCCAGCAGCAGCAGCCCGGCGAGCACGAACAGCACGCCCGGCCCTGGAAGCATCCATAGAGCCAGGTAGACGGCATCAACTGCTAACACACCCGTCAAACAGATGCCTCCCACGAGGTACGTCAGGGGCAACCAGCGTGGCACTCCACCGCGCGACAGCATCACTACGCCTGTCATAGCAAGACTCGCGAGGACAACCCAACAGAGTACGCCAAGAGCGAGGTAAGCCAGGGGCAGTGGCAGAAACTCCCATAACGTCCCGAGCGTCT
>DASVOW010001023.1:0-2430 GCA_036383155.1 Ktedonobacterales bacterium | reverse complement strand
GTGCTCAACTCCCACGCGACCGCCGCATAACACCTGAACAGCAGTTGCATGGACGCTACTCTGCTGCACGCATCGGGCCAAGCGATACGAAATCCCACACTCCTTCGTTCTACAAGCAGGGATAGAGCAATTCGCCTGAGAGGTGGAGAGGAGCACGATGGGCAAGCAGGAATTTCTGGAGCGGATGCGCTCTGCTCGCGTCGCGCTGAACGACGCCATCAGCGGAATGAGCGAGGAGCAGATTGGCCAGGACATCGTCGCCGGCGAATGGACGGTGAAGGACATTCTGGCGCATCTCGCCGCGTGGCAGAATGAGACGTTGATCTCCATTCAGCGCGCCGCAAGGGGCGAGGAGATCGGCCCCATGATCGCGGAGAGCGTAGACGAGTGGAATCAGCGCCGCGTGGAGGAGCGCCGCCGCCTGCCGGTGATGGATGTGCTGCAGGAGTTCAACGCCGGGCATGATGATCTGCTGGCCGCGCTGGATCGCTGGCCGGAGGATAGCGTGCCGCTCGGCCCTGCCGGTTGGGACGAGACAGCGCGCCTCTGGTGGCTCACCGAACACGACAGCGAGCATCTGCACGCGATTCAGGCGTATCGCAAGCGCATTGGCCAGGCGTGAGCGCGCGTCGAAGCCCATCCCATCTAATACCTGCGATAATCCAGCCCCATACCCCAGGAAGTACCATAAACGCCGCTCTATGCACTTATGTGCGGGCGGCGTTCTTCATATCCGCGCTACAATACACAATGCAGGCTACAATAGTATGGTTATTGTAGAATGGTATGCGAACACTGTCGTTCGGGGATGGCAGATGCAAACGCGGCTACCCCGTGTGACGATATGACGATATTTAGACCCAGAGCAATAGGCAGCACACAGTAAGGCTTCTACCGAGTCGCTTGGGAGTCTCAGGGAGATTCAGATGCGCAGAAAGACGCGCCAGATTCATGTTGGCAATGTGTTGATCGGCGGTGACGCCCCCGTCGCCGTGCAATCGATGACGACGATGTATACCCGCGACGTGGATGCCACCGTTGCCCAAATCCTCCGCCTGGAGGAAGTCGGCTGCGAGATCGTCCGTGTCGCGGTGCCAGAGGAGACCGACGCCCAGGCGCTCAACACGATCAAGCAGCGCATCCATATTCCCCTCGTCGCCGACATCCACTACAACCCCAAGCTCGCGCTCATGGCGATTGAGCAAGGCGTCGACTGCGTGCGCATCAACCCCGGCAACCTGCTCGGTGGCCAGGAGTCCTTCACCCACATCGTCGAAGCCGCCAGGAAGGCCGATATCGCCATGCGCATCGGCGTCAATTCCGGCAGCATCGATGCCCTTGAGCGTGGCCCCCAGATGCGCAAGGTGAGCGTGAAGCTGCTCGACGACGGCACATTCGTCAAGAGCGACCCCGTCGAGGAGCGCCGCCGCGAGCGTGAGGAGCTGGCGGGCCGCATGGTGGAGAAGGCGCTGGAATACTGCGGCTGGGCCGATGATCTGGGCTTCACCAACTACAAAGTCTCGCTCAAGAGCTCGAACGTGCTTACCGCCGTTGAGGCGTATCGCCGCTTTGCCGCGCGAAGCGACGTGCCACTGCACCTGGGCATCACCGAGGCCGGCACGCTAGTGACAGGCGCGGTAAAGTCGGCACTCGGCTTCGGGCTGCTGCTGGCCGACGGCATCGGCGACACCATCCGTGTCTCGCTGACTGCCGAGCCTGAGGAAGAGATCCCCGTCGCCTATGAGATCCTGCGCTCGCTCGATCTGCGCCAGCGCGGCGTGACATTCGTCTCCTGCCCCTCCTGCGGACGGGTGGAGATCGATGTGCTCACGATCGCGCAGGAGGTGGAGAAGCGGCTGACGAAGGTGCAGACGCCGATCCAGGTGGCTGTGATGGGTTGCGTGGTCAACGGCCCGGGCGAGTCGCGCGACGCCGACGTGGGCCTCTCCGGCGGACGGGGCAAGGGCGTCATTTATCGCAAGGGCCAGTACGTCAAGACCGTGCCGGAGGATGAATTCCTCTCGGCGACGCTGCAAGAGGTCGCCAGCCTGCTGCCGGAGCACGAGGCAAAGCTCGTCTACGATCCAGAGCGCGACGCCGCGCTTGGCGCCGTCAGCGAGGGCCGCACCCGCAAGACGGGCATTCCCGGCAAGACCGGCAAGTCGCTCACCGTGCTGGGCTAAGAGCCGAGGCGCTCATCGCGACGCCGCCTTTCTCCCATGTTGGAGAAGGGCGGCGTTTCACCTATAACGATGAGCTATGTGCCATTTTTGTATACTGCTACTATTTTTAGACCAAATTCACTGTGCAATCTGCTCAATGAGCTAGCCCATCCTTGGGTATATACTACGTAACGAATGCTGTGGCACATGCACATAATCCAAAGGTGGAGCAGCGTGTGTGCCATCGAGCCCTTTCCATTTTTTGATG
>DASVOW010001022.1:0-2954 GCA_036383155.1 Ktedonobacterales bacterium | reverse complement strand
CTACACTCCAGGCAAGATTGACGGCAGTGGGCCGTGTGGCACGTAGCATCGTGGCTATCGCATTGAGACGGAGGAGTGCCTCGTCGGCATCGAGCGGCTGAACCGGAGGTAGCGTTTCGCGGGCTCCGAGCGCCAAACCGTAGGCCGCAGCTACACCGATGGCTGGAGCGCCGCGCACCCGCAATGTGCGGATCGCTTCGCCGACCGCCTCGGCGGTTTCACAGACGATCACATGGCACTGGGCGGGCAGGAGAGTCTGATCAATCATGCGCAGCGCGCCTGCGGACGCATCCCACCAGAGCGTGCGGGGCAACCCCTCTGGGGTGAATGGCGCGTTTTCGAAGGTGGCAGCACTGCCGTCCTCGACGTGTGTTATCTGCGATGTCTGGCTCACTGGATCCTCTATGCTCCGCGTTGCGATTACCCCCAGGTGACGGCTCTGCTCGATTCCACGATAGCGGAAAACGGGCATGAAAAACGGCTTCTATTCGGAAGAAGCCGCATCATCGGGAGGCGCTGGCAACGCCAGCAACCATGTGTATGATGCTCATCTCCCAGAGGTGTATCCTCTGCCGGAATTAGCACCAGCACAGGCAATTGTATATGCCTGCCGGTTGCCGGGCTTCATTGGGCCGTCCCCTCCACCCGTCTGGATGAGCGCGGTCGTTTCACGACCTCTCCGTGATTGTAACCTACGACGGCGGCTAATGCAATGGGCGGCGTGCCACTCGGCGACGGCACGGCGAAAATATATCGCATTGTGATGGTATCAATAATGCAAACAGCGAAGATATGGATGTTATGAGAAATCGGAGTACTAGAAAGGATGATTCTTTCGATGGGTCAGGCGCATCGATCTGAAGTGGTAGTTATTACGGGAGCATCTGGTGGCGTGGGCCGCGCGACGATACGAGAGTTTGCACAGCGCGGCGCGCATATAGGACTGGTGGCGCGTGGCGAGGCAGGATTGGACGGTGCGCTGCAAGATGTGGAGCGGCTGGGCGGCAAGGCGATTGCGATCCCAACGGATACCGCCGATTACGATGCGGTGGAGGCCGCAGTCACGAAGGTCGAGGAGACATTTGGGCCGATTGATGTGTGGGTCAACGTGGCATTCACGACGGTCTTTGCCGAGTTCATCAATGTAAGGCCCGAGGCATACAAGCGCGTCACCGAGGTGACGTATCTGGGCTACGTCCACGGCACGATGGCGGCGCTCAAGCGTATGTTGCCGCGCGACCATGGCAAGATCGTGCAGGTTGGCTCGGCACTCGCCTATCGCAGCATCCCATTGCAATCGGCCTATTGTGGCGCCAAGCACGCCATCAACGGATTTACCGACTCGATTCGCTGCGAGCTGATTCACCACAACAGTAAGGTGCGGATCACGACAGTGCAACTGCCGGCGGTGAACACGCCACAATTCACCTGGGGCCGCGACAAGATGCCAAAGAAGGCACAGCCGGTGCCCCCGATCTACCAGCCAGAAGTGATCGCGCAGGGCATCTACTGGGCGGCGCACCATAAGAAGCGCGAGCTGTGGATCGGCGGCTCGACGGTCAAGGCGATCGTGGGCAACATGCTCGTGCCGAGCTTTGCCGACTGGTATCTTGGCAAGACGGGCTACAGGGCCCAGATGCGCGACCAGCCAAACCCGCATGGCCCGGACAACCTCTATGAGCCGGTGGATACCGACGAGGATTATGGCGCGCATGGTGCCTTCGACTCGCAGTCCATCCCTCGAAGCTATCAGCTGTGGGTGGCGGAGCACAAAGGGCTTGTGGCCGCAGGCGCTGGCCTCGCGGCACTGGGGCTGGCGGCGACCTACGGCAAGCTACGATAACGGCAGCGCGGGGTAGGAGAGGCAAACATGGCGGTTCGGCATGAGGCGTACGCGCCACCGGGATGGAGCTACAATCCCTCGTCGTGGTCGGAGCGGAGGCCCCTGCTGGTGCTCGCGGCGTTCGGGCTGGCGGCAGCTATCTATACGGCCTGTGAGCAACTTGGGATTGTCGCGCAGATGTGGGATCCGTTCTTCGGCAGCCAGAGCAGCTATCTGGTAACGCATTCGGTGATCTCACGCTTGCTCCCGATTCCAGATGGGCTGCTGGGAGTGGTAGGTTATCTGTGCGATCTGATATTCGGGGCACTAGGGACACAGGATCGATGGCGTAGATTGCCGGGAGTGGTCTTGCTGTTTGGGCTGATCATAACCGGCTTGGGCGTCGTGAGCGTCGCGCTTACGATTTTGCAGGGGGTGGTGATCCTACATTGGTGTACGGTATGCTTGATCTCCGCCGCAATCTCTATGCTCATCTTTGGCTTAGGCATCGGAGAGGTCCTGGCGAGTCTGCAATATTTGGCTCGGGAGCGTGCGCGAGGCTACGCTTTTTGGCCGGCGCTTTGGGGCTCGAAGAAACGGCCGACACAGCAGCGGCGCAAGGATGCCAAGCGGATGACAGAGGAGACTGCCAGCTCGACGACAGAACAGCCTATGGACGGTGGACACGTCATTGCACACTGAGACTTGCAGAACAATAGGAGGTAGAAGGCGCACCAATGTGGCTGCAGGTTTGTAACATTATTCTTGGAATCTGGCTACTTGTCAGCCCGGAGATATTGGGATTATCGCCTAACGTGGCTAGGCTGGGGCGCATCGCAGGGCCTGTGGCGATCTTTATAGCTGTGCTGGCACTGCGCGATGTGACACGCGGGGCCCGTGTCGTGAATATTCTCACGGGGCTGTTCTTTTTGATTGCAATTCCTGCTGCCCAGGGAGTGACTACGCTCGATTATGTGATTGGTACTGTGGTTGGGTGGCTGCTGAATGTGTTCGCTCTGCCGCGAGGTGCAGTTCACCAGCGGATGGATGGAGGTTGGCGTGCGATCGTATGGCCGGATCCGGTGCGCTATCCCGACATCTGAGATATGTACACAATCTGACAATTAGCCTT
>DASVOW010001021.1:0-3613 GCA_036383155.1 Ktedonobacterales bacterium | reverse complement strand
CGTCGTCGAGGGCGAGGCGGCCGAGTACCGCATCTTCCGGCGAGGCGGCCGTGGGAACATCTGCCCCATCGGGTGGATCGGGATCAAACGCGCTTCGCCCGCGCCGGGCAGCCGCCGCGCGGGTGCGGAGCGCGACATAGTGCGCAATCTGGAAGATCCAGGTGGCAACTTTCGCCTCCTCACGGTAGGCGCCGGCTGTGCGCCAGACTGCGAGGAAGGTATCTTGCAGCGCCTCTTCTACGGCGTGGCCATCGCCGTCGAGCTGGTGCCACAGGTAGCGCCGCAGTCGTGGACGGTATTCGACGTAGAGCTGCCGCAGCGCCTCTTCGTCGCCGTTCGCGATGTGCCGGAGCAGGAGTGTGGGATCTGGCGTCGTCATGTCGTCAGGTTACCTTCCTCCCGGTGCTGTGGGCGAGGCTCCGGCCGATCATCTCAACGGCCGATCACCTCAACATATATATATGCGTGGAATATGTGCGGGGCAGCGCACGAATGGTTCAAAATAGATGAGCAAACACATAAAACCCGTGCAAAAGCTGTGTCGCTCGTCCGCCTGAACTGCTCCATACAAGCTCAGTGGGGGTGACATTACACAGGAAGCCGCACAACGCGAATGCTCCAGGAGGCCGCACATAGTTGTCTGATGGCAAACTGGAGCAGGTGCAAAGGAGAGGATTAGCGACTGTTCGTTTGTCTCAGATTGGTTGATTTCGCCACCACTGCCGCGTATGGGGATTATCAGTTTTCTGCGTTGACGTGGTAGGCGAGGAACGTGGTGGCACCTGTAGGCACACCGCTGACCTCTCGGCTTTCATTCCCGCCTGCAAACCGCTGCATGTGCGTGTGGCTCCCTCATAGGTGGTGTTGGCCGTGACATGTACTGTCCATGTGGCGCCAGCGGTGTCTCTGTAGGTGAATTGATTGTCTTGGGAGTCGACACTTGTGATGGTGCCGTGGAGATCGATGATTTGTCCCGATGGCAGCTGTGTAGGCTTGGGAGATGTCGAGGTGGGCGTGGACGAACCTGTGGCGCCAGACGTTGGCGACGATGTGGACGATGTGGACGATGCGGGAGTGAGCGTGCTGGCACTTGTGGCCGTCGAGGCAGTATGTGCCGTTGTGGGGTGGGTAGAAGGACTCTTGTTTGCGGTGGTGAGTAGGACTCCAATGACGCTGGTCGAGCCAATCACGATGACCTAGAGAGGCTTACGCGAGATTCGCTCAAGGAATGCAAAACAGGCGCAGTGGGATGAGATGCGGGTGGAGGGGCTGGCGCTGGCATGAAGTCTGAATGCGCTCTCAGGATGTCGGGATAGAATAGGCATGAGGACATGTCAGCATTGCTGCGTCGCCGAGCGAACGTGCGAACACATCGGCGCCGGAGAAGGTGGTGCAAGGAGCAGAGGCAATGGCGGGAGACCTGCACACGACGGTTGAAACGTTGCTGGTACTGCTGCTCATCGTGTTGGTCGTGGCGGTGGTCGTCCAACGCATCCGGCTGCCGTACACGATCGCGCTTGTGCTCGTGGGGCTGCTCGGATTCCAGCCAGGCTTTCTTCACGTGGCGCTGACGCCTGACCTTATTCTGACGGTATTCTTACCCATTCTACTGTTTGAGGGCGCATATAACGTGCCCGCACAGCGCTTGTGGCACAACATTGTGCCAGTGATACTGCTTGCTGTTCCGGGCGTGTTGCTTTGCATGCTGATTATCGCTGCAATTATGCACGTGGTAATGGGGCTATCCTGGGGCGTGACACTCCTCTTTGGAGCATTGATCGCATCGACCGATCCTATCACCGTCGTGTCAATGTTTCGCGATCTCGGCGTCCCACGGAGGCTTGCGTTGCTGTTGGAAGGTGAGAGCCTTTTCAACGATGGCACGTCCATCACGCTGTTCCAGATAGTGCTCGTCGTCATCATGACGGGTGAGTTCAGTCTGGGGGCGGGTATGGTCAAATTTGTTGTGACAGTGGCGGGGGCGCTGCTTGTTGGGGCTCTCATCGGCTACGTTGGGTCGCACTTGCTCCGCATACTAGACAACCCACAGCTCGAAGTGCTTGTCACGCTGATTGCCGCGTATGGCTCGTATTTGCTGGCTGAGACCTTTACGGTCTCCGGCGCTATAGCGGTCGTGATGGTTGGGCTGTTCTTTGGCAATTACGGCGCGACGGCAGGGCTCAGCCCACGGTCTATCTATGCGCTCAGCATCACCTGGGAGTTTATAGGGTTTGTGGCGAACTCGTTTATTTTTCTGTTGATCGGTATCGAGCTTGTTCCCTTTATTCTCGTGCGCAACTGGTGGCCTATTCTGGCTGCCTTTCTGGCTACGCTGATCGGCAGGGCTGTAGTAGTCTATCTGCTATTGCCACTGTTACGCGGGCGGGCAAAGATTCCTCACATCTATGGGCCTGTGTTGGTGTGGGGTGGATTACGAGGGGCGGTGTCGCTTGCCCTGGCGCTCAGCTTGCCCTTTACTCTGCCAAATGGCCAGCCGTTCCCGTTTCGCGAGCAACTCCAGGTGATGGCATTCGGGGTGGTGGCAGTCTCGCTGGTGCTTCAGGGATTGACGATGAAACCGCTCATCCACGCGCTCGGTCTGAAAGGTGAAAGCGCCAATCTGGATGAAGTCGCATTCGTACAGGCTCGGCTGCTGGCTACAGGTGGGGCGCTGCTTTCGCTGGAGCGAGAGCACGAGCTTGGCGAGGTTGGCGATCCCCAATACGAGCGCCTTACACGATCGTTTCAGCAGGAGCACGAGCAACTCCAAGCGCAGTTTCAGCAGCTCCAAGAGGCTGAGCAAGAAGCTGAGGAGAATGGCAAGGAGGAGCGTGGGGGTGGGTCGTAGCGCCGGAGATCACTGTGGAGCGCTCAGCTGTGAGGTGACGTAGATGGCTGCTCTCCGCCAACCGGACCGTAGAATATGACCCATGACACGAAATCTGGCGAGAAGGTGGTGAAGCGGTGCTCGACCCCGGCCGGGACGAAGAGCACGTCGCCGGGAGCGAAGCCATGTGGCTGGCCGTCTGAGACAAACTCTCCTGTCCCCGCGACGATGATGTAGAGCTCGTCCTGCTCGTGAGGTGTCTGAAAATCGTGCTCTTTGGGGGCGAAGATCTCGACGGACATGGTGCCATGCGCTAACACCTGGGTGTCCCAGACGCCCAAAGGCCACTTCTGTGTGGCCGGGAGGGGGAGCTTGCCAAGCGCATCGGCTACGGTTGCCTTCGTTGTCACGTTTATGTCTCCTGTGGTGTGCCGCCGCTGTCTGTCATGTATCAACACGTGGTCTGCGCTACGGGTTGCGCGCTTATGGGAGGCTGGTCTGGTAGTGCCACGCGCCCTGCGTGTCGCAGGTATAGAGACTGTAGCCGATAGGAGTTGCGTTGTCGCCGTTCTTGTCGAAGGCGATGGCTCCTGTTACGCCGGTATATTTCGCAGCAGCAACGGCAGTGAGCACTGCGGCGCGGGTCACGGGCTTACCGGAGGCGACGATCGCTTTGATTGCCGCGATCTCATCCATGGCGGCATCGTAGGCAAGCGCGCTTTCGGGGAGCAGATCTTTTCCGGCGAAGGCTGACTGATAGGCAGTGACAAAGTCTTTGGCGGTGGT